>NZ_JBFRUJ010000032.1:0-161116 GCF_041474575.1 Vibrio sp. 10N.222.51.C5 | reverse complement strand
ACATTTCAGGACGGGACAAACATTAAAAAAAGGGTTACTCATGATGAGTAACCCTTTTTCTTGAAACTTTTTAAAAGTTATCGCTGATCTATTAACGAATTAAGCGCTAAAGATTTGAGATAGCTCTGTCGCACATAGGTGGTACTGACGAGGGCAGTTGCGCCATGTTGTTAGCATGCGACGGTACTTCTCTAGCATTGGCATCTGGCTATTGAAGTGGTGATCGGCTTTGTCGAATTGAGGGTAAAGACCTTCAGAATCAACAAGGAAACGCACGTAGTGTACGATCTGCGCTTCAGAAGCGATATCAAAACCTAAGAACTGCAGGCGACGTTGGTCTACTTCAGCACGCTCTTGTTCTGCAAGCATTTTGTTCGACTCTTGCATTGCATGGTACATCTCCATGATGTCGATAATTTCGCGACATTCTGCTTCAGTCAAACAACCAAACTCTTTGTTAAGTTCACGCATTTGGAGTTCGTAACCACGTTCTACAATCGTTTGTAGACGCTGGTATTTCGCCGAGTTCTCAGGGTTCATTTGAGACATTAGGTAGTATTGATTTGATAGAATTAGACGCTGAGCATTGGTCATTTCCATGGGATGAGCCTCACTAAAAAACTAAATGTTATATTCTTTTGTTGCAGTAAGAGTAACAGCATTCCTACGCGTGGAAACATGATCTCAACACGGATTTAATATGATTTTTTTAATTGATAAACAAAAGTTGTAAAGAAAAGTGAAAGGATAGTTAGCGCTAGAAAAGAAAACGCCCCAATCGAAATTGAGGCGTTTAAAATAGAGGTTGAGCATCGTCTGCAGTATTAGTATTTTACGTTTGAATGATACTGGCTAAGAACAGCAACAATCTCATCCATTTTCTCTTTGCTTGGCGGATTTGTACCTTCAAGAGGGTAGTCAAAACCAAGTGCTTCCCACTTATGTGCACCCAGCTTATGGTATGGAAGCAGCTCTACTTTCTCGATGTTATCCATGTCTTTGATGAATTCACCTAGCAGATGAGCATCTTCAGGCGTGTCCGTGTAGCCAGGGACAATCACATAACGAATCCACGTCTTCTTACCGATTTTGTGTAGGTAGCGCGCAAAATCCAGAGTACGTCTGTTTGATACACCAATGAAATCGTGGTGAATCTCATCTCGCATGTGCTTAAGATCGAGCATCACTAGATCAGAGGCTTCTAGTACTTCGTCAACCACTTCAGTGTGCTTACGAATGTAGCCATTAGTATCAAGACAAGTGTGGATGCCTTCAGCTTGAGCTGCGCGGAAAAAATCACGAACAAACTCAGGTTGTAGCATCGCTTCACCACCAGAACAGGTGATACCACCGCCCGAAGCTTTCATGAAATGACGGTATGATTTTGCTTCGTTGATGATCTCTTCGACCGTTACTTCCTTTCCGTCATGAAGATCCCATGTATCACGGTTATGACAGTACATACAACGCATTAAGCAGCCTTGAAGAAACACAATAAAGCGGATACCAGGACCATCGACAGTACCACAAGATTCGAATGAGTGAATGCGACCAGTTGTAGACATGAGCTATTCTCGTAGAGGAATTTATACCGTTTATTTTATTACAAAATCGGTACATAAAATAGGGTCAAATGGTAACGAGACCTTTAAAAATAAAGGCAACCACCTGTGAAGATGATTGCCTTTATTAAACTTGAAAAGTAAAGGACGAAAGCCCTTACTGGTGGCTAGAAGAAAGCAAACATTGTGATACCGCCAGTGGTGTACACTGACTCTTTCGCTTCTTCGTAATCCGGTGTTTTTGCTGTTAGCGCGAAAGATGCACCAACGTATTGGTTATACCAAGCCACACCAAGCACAGCAGTAGCCTGAATGTTCTCTAAAGTCACATCGTATTGTTCTGGATTCGGCCAATTATCTTCGATTTCAGAACGATCGCCTTCGATAGTCAGGTCGTTGAATCGGTAGCGACCTTCGAGGCCTGCATAGGTAAACCAACCAGCGTTTGATGCGCCGATCATGCCCGGTTTGAATGGGTTTTCTGTGGTGATGTTAGCTGCACCAAAGTTACCGCCTAAGTCTGTACCCCAACGAAACATGAAGCCCGTTGAAATGTCACTTCTAAAGTTACCGACGTTGATTTCAGAAACGTTAGAGATTTCGTAGTCAGTATTCGCAAGAGCTTGATTACGCATTAGGTTGAAATGGCTTAGGTAACCAACGCTTCCCGCCCATTCATCATCGACTTGGTATTCCCAACCCATCGGCTCATCCGACTTAGTGATTGAGTGAACCAGCTTTTGAGCATCTTCAGACAGTGCACGTTCGCCCGTAGTACCAAACGTGATATTAAAACGCTGGGCTTGCTGTGGGTTTAAGCTGATGTAATTGAATTCAGTGTGAAGGTAACCTGCGTATGGGCGATCATTAGGCGATGGCGTTTCTAACTCAATGTCAGAAGGCGTATACATCTTGTGGCCAATGGTGATTTCCCACTTGTCTAGAGAGCTTGCGCCCCTGTAGGAAAGACTCAATGGTTTTACCCAGTTATATGGCGTAATACTTGATGATGTGTAACCCAGAAATAAGCCGTTGGTATAGTCTTGGTCGACACCAAAAATACCATCATTATCTAAAGCAAAAGTTAACGTAGAACGCTCAGAGGCTAAAGATGAGAAAGAGAGAAGAATCAGGGGTAAACAACGCAGGTATTTCATGGAGCAGTTACTCTTAAATTATGAACCGCGATATTACCGTAATTTGACAGAATTTGTGGAAAAAAAGTGAATGGCAGGGTGCTTTTTTGCTCAACCTAACATTTCGCGGGATAGGTGAGTGTAGTGCGATTTATTTCAGATATAAAAAAGCCCCGCACATTGGCGAGGCTAATATTATTTACTGTCTATTGAGCGTGAGCTTATAGAGACTCAGTAAATGTACGTGCGATTACGTCAGCTTGTTGCTCTGCAGTTAGAGAGTTAAAGCGAACAGCGTAACCAGATACACGGATTGTTAGCTGAGGGTATTTCTCAGGGTGCTTAACTGCGTCTTCAAGAGTTTCGCGGTTAAGAACGTTAACGTTAAGGTGTTGACCACCTTCAATGCCAGCTTCGTGGTGGAAGTAACCATCCATTAGGCCTGCAAGGTTAGCACGTTGGCTGTCTTGTTCTTTACCTAGTGCGTTTGGCACGATAGAGAACGTGTAAGAGATACCATCTTGTGCGTCAGCAAACGGTAGTTTACCTACAGACGTTAGTGATGCTACAGCACCTTTCTCATCACGACCGTGCATTGGGTTTGCACCAGGAGCGAAAGGAGCGCCAGCACGACGACCGTCTGGAGTGTTACCAGTTTTCTTACCGTATACAACGTTAGACGTGATAGTAAGAACTGACTGTGTAGGGATAGAGTTACGGTAAGTCTTAAGCTTACGGATCTTGTTCATGAACGTAGAAACTAGTTCACAAGCAATATCATCTACACGAGAGTCGTTGTTACCGTATTTAGGGTAATCGCCTTCGATTTCGAAGTCAGTTGCGATGCCATCTTCGTCACGGATTGGTTTAACAGTCGCGAACTTGATTGCAGATAGTGAGTCAGCTGCAACAGATAGACCAGCGATACCACAAGCCATAGTACGACGAACGTCACGGTCATGAAGAGCCATTAGAGACGCTTCGTAGCTGTACTTGTCGTGCATGTAGTGAATGCTGTTTAGTGCAGTCACGTATTGCTTAGCTAACCAGTCCATGAATGTGTCTAGGCGACCCATTACGTCATCGTAGTTAAGAACTTCGTCAGTGATCTTGTCTGAAACAGGACCAACTTGCATCTTAAGTTTCTCGTCCACACCGCCGTTGATTGCGTAAAGCATTGTTTTCGCAAGGTTAGCACGAGCACCGAAGAACTGCATTTGCTTACCAACGATCATTGGAGATACACAACAAGCGATAGCGTAATCATCAGACTCTAGGTCAGGACGCATTAGGTCATCATTTTCGTACTGGATAGAAGAAGTATCGATAGATACCTTCGCACAGAAACGCTTGAAGCCGTCAGGTAGTTGCTCAGACCAAAGAACAGTGATGTTTGGCTCTGGAGAAGGACCCATAGTGTATAGAGAGTTTAGGAAACGGAAGTTCGAACGCGTTACTAGCGTACGACCGTCGATACCCATACCACCCATAGACTCTGTTGCCCAGATTGGGTCGCCAGAGAACAGCTCATCGTACTCAGGAGTACGTAGGAAACGAACCATACGCAGTTTCATTACGAAGTGGTCGATCATTTCTTGTGCTTGTTCTTCAGTGATCTTGCCAGCAGCGATATCACGCTCGATGTAGATGTCTAGGAAAGTCGAAGTACGACCTAGAGACATTGCAGCACCGTTTTGAGATTTAACAGCAGCTAGGTAGCCGAAGTAAGTCCACTGGATAGCTTCTTGAGCTGTTTGAGCTGGCTCAGAGATATCGAAACCGTATTTCTCAGCCATTTGCTTGATTTGACCTAGAGCACGATGTTGCTCAGAGATCTCTTCACGCAATTGCATTGTTGCAGAAAGATCTTCGCCGTTCTCGAAACGCTCTTGTAGAGAAGCGAATTGAGCCGCTTTGTCTTTCATTAGGAAATCAATACCGTAAAGTGCAACACGACGGTAGTCACCAATGATACGACCACGGCCGTAAGCATCAGGAAGACCAGTCAGAACACCAGACTTACGACATTTTAGGATATCAGGAGTGTAGATATCGAAAACGCCAGCATTGTGTGTTTTGCGGTATTCTGAGTAGATTTTTGAAACCATTGGGTCAAGAGTTTCACCGTATGCTTTACAAGAACCTTCAACCATACGCACACCACCGTTAGGGATGATTGCACGTTTTAGTGGCTTCTCAGTTTGTAGACCAACGATAGTCTCAAGATCTTTCTCAATGTAACCTGCATCGTGAGCAGTAATGGTAGAGATAACAGAAGTATCGAAATCTACAGGTGCTTTAGTTGCGT
This sequence comes from Vibrio sp. 10N.222.51.C5, assembly GCF_041474575.1. NCBI lineage: Bacteria > Pseudomonadati > Pseudomonadota > Gammaproteobacteria > Vibrionales > Vibrionaceae > Vibrio > Vibrio sp. 10N.222.51.C5. Next base: position 156,110 of record NZ_JBFRUJ010000032.1, on the reverse strand, counting down.
TTTCCTGTTTGATACCTTCCATTACCGAAGACCAAAGCTTGTTAGTTGCTTCAGTACCCTCAGAAACTAGGAAAGACTCGTCGCCTTCATACGGCGTGTAGTTCTTTTGAATGAAATCACGAACGTTTACTTCGCTTTGCCACTCACCTGCAGCAAAATCTTCCCAAGCTTTAGCAAATTGCTCTGCCATGACATACCTACCTTTTTAGTAGAAAAAATACGTACATTAACACTGTTGAGCCAGCGCCCCTCGTAAGGGTAGTACACTCTTATTAATAACAATATATATGAGCATATAAGCGTCATATGGTTATATATATTGTCACTACCTTTTATATGTTGTCTTTACTCTATGAATTCAAGACTACGCTAAAAAATTTCTGTAAACCTTAAACTAAATCAATAAATGCCAAAAAAAGTTGAAAAAATTTGAGTGGCAGGGGTTGCCACCCAAACTTTTTTTTAATCCTAATACTACTTTTGTGTAGTAAGGACCATTATAGCCAAGCTTTTAGGCCATATTGACTTTCTAGCATACCAACTGCAAGCATTGCTACCAGACAGATAACTAAAACGCCAACTGGGATAACAATCTTATCTACAAATGATAGACGCTTCGCACGCTCTTTATCACCAATTAGACCGTTATTATCTAGAAGCATAGTCAGTGCCCATGCTAATACTGGGTTAACAACCGCTGAACCGAAGATACAGATACCAGCTGCTTGAGAGTCTTTTGAATCTTTAACCATCTGCATACCCGCTTCAAGTAGAGGTAGAGATACACCTACAAGTAGCGCAACACGCATCACTGGTGGCCATACTGCTACGTCCATTGGGAAGCCAAGAATCGCAACAATAATACATAGAGAGCCAAGCAAGATTGCGCCGCCAGGAATTGGACGTTTCGCGATTGCTGCTGGGATCATGTAAGTACCCCAAGAAGATGTGATGTTACCACCACCTACTGCAGTACCGACCATTTGACGAACAGAACACATCGTCATTGTGTCATCTACGTCCATCAGAACTTTTTCAGAACGTTTAGGGTAGTTCAGCTCTTGGAAGATACGGTGACCTAGGAAGTCTGGTGACCACATTGCTACTGCAAGAATAGCGAACGGTAGCGAAGCGATGAAGTGCTCAACATTTGGCAAGCCAAGCATCCAACCTTCAGAAGTCGAACCCCACCAGTAAACTGGGTTTAGGTTTGGAATGCCCATTTCAGTTTCGAACACGATATCGAAACCAGCGCCTAATGCTAATGCAATAGCAAGGCCTGTAAACGCACAAACTGGAATAGCTAACCAACGCTTGTTCACTTTTGCTAAGAAAGCGTAGATAGCAATAGTAATAGCAAGAACGATAAGACCCACGTAACCCATGCTACCCGCTTCAACAGTAGAAGATTGAAGACCAACCGCCCATGCTTGAATTGAGTTGATTTGGCTCATGGTACCGGTTAAGCCTAAGAATATGAGCAAGCCACCTGCTGTACCTTCAGAAGTTAGGTTAACAAGTTTAGATCCGCCTTTTAGGAAACTTAGGATGAGACCGAACACACCGATCAGGATGGCCAATGCAAGAGGGTGAGCACCAGCGAGAGCGATGGTACCGATAAGAGGGATCATTGGGCCGTGGTTGCCGGCAAGGTTTGCTTTAGGGTTAAAGAAACCAGAAGCAAGGATACAAAACAGTAGTGCAGGAATAAGCATTTCTACACGAGCGACTTCAATTGCGAAGTCTTTACCTAGGTTTACGTGATCCCAAGCTTGAGTTAGGCCATCAGCCCACGACATCATTACTGCAGAGTACATCGCAATGATACCAATAGTACCAGCCAGTGCAGGAACAAGATCTTCAAGTTCAAAGCGGAAGTCACGACCTGGAAGGTTTAAACCGAAGCGGCGAGGCTTCATGATTTGAAGTTCGTGATCTAGATAATCTGAGCGGCTCTCAAATTCAGAAGCAGGACGGTGTAGCTCTTTATAGCTTTTCTCTTCTACTTCAGAGTTCGCATTATTGACAACGTCTGACATAGATTCCTCATATTTTTTGTTAGTAATTCTAAAATTGAATTCTATAAGTTCGCGTAATTGCGTTATTTCTTAGTTATAACTCATTAACATTATGTTGCACGGTTTTGCTGTGCTTTATGCAGCTAAGTTAAAAGAAATGTTTGGCATTTTTAATGCCTTATTCTTTGCTGAGGAGTCTAACAAGCTTACCCTTTAGGGTGATTGATCTTGATCACTTTATGAGTATATGTGAAAGAAAGCTACAAAACGCAGCGATTCATTAACTTCCCATTGATGAATCGTGTAATTAGTTTTCACAAATTGACGTTTACCTATCTTCTTCGAGCCTTTGTCGTCATGGCTCGAGTTCAATACTCAATTCTTACTGAGTTATTTCACTATTACTTGCTTCCCAACTGTTCCGAGTGAAATGCTTACAATGTAATAACCTTAAAATAATTGTGCTTTAAGGTGAGGGCAGTGTGCTGAATGTGTGCGCTATATTTTGTCGACAGTAATGTTTATAAGTTCACAAAACGTGTTTTTCTTGTGAGACATCCAGCTACGAGAATCTCATTTTGATTAACTTTATTTAAACAATGTAAGGGGTGTAATTGCAGCTTATTGATAGAACTCATTCATTAAATTGAGGCGAAAACGCTACCTTTTGCATAATAAGTCAGAGTGAATCGCTATTTATTCCAATTTATCAGGTTAATAATTTGTTGCATGTTGTTTCGTGTGGTGCTAGTTTGTATCGCATGAAAAGGTCGGAGTACCTTGCATTTTCACAAACTTGGGAGAGAAAGCGCATGAAAGATGTACCAGCGCTGGACATAAAGGATCTACACAAAACGTTTGGTCAAAATGAAGTTTTAAAGGGAATTTCACTTTCTGCGCATAAAGGCGATGTTGTATCGATTATCGGATCTTCAGGGTCGGGTAAAAGTACTTTCCTTAGATGTATCAACCTTTTAGAGACACCAACTGCAGGCGAGATTTGGGTTAATGGCGAATTAATTCAAATGAAAAACAACCGCCAAGGCGTATCTGTTCCTGCCAACGAAAAACAAGTACAGCGTATCCGTTCACGCTTAGCGATGGTTTTTCAAGGCTTCAATCTTTGGTCTCACCTAACCGTTCTCGAAAATGTTATCGAAGCACCCGTTCACGTATTAGGTGTACCTAAAGCTCAAGCGATTGAAAATGCAGAACTACTACTTAAAAAAGTAGGCTTGTATGAGCGCAAAGATTACTACCCAGGTCATTTATCCGGTGGACAACAACAACGAGCGGCAATTGCTCGAGCGTTAGCGGTTGATCCGGAAGTGATGCTGTTTGATGAGCCAACATCAGCACTTGACCCTGAGTTAGTAGGGGAAGTACTCGGTGTAATGCGAGATCTAGCAGAAGAAGGAAGAACCATGCTTGTGGTAACACATGAAATGGCTTTTGCTCGTGACGTATCAAACCATGTGATGTTCCTGCACCAAGGTCTAGTGGAAGAACAGGGCGATCCAGCTAAACTGTTTACGGAACCTGAATCTGAACGTTTACAACAATTTATCTCATCGATTTACTAATCAGAATTGAAACGCCGTTGCCAACGGTAAACAGCGACGGTGTGAACAATAAAACACAACAAGTAAGTTAATAAGCAACAACAAACACAATATTAAAACTAGCAAAACATAAAAACCTAAATCACAGGAGTAGGGATATGAAAAAGTGGTTATTAGTCGCGGCACTTGCTGCAACTGCTGCAACGGGCGTAGCTCAAGCAAAAGAATGGAAAACAGTACGCTTTGGTATTGAAGGTGCTTACCCTCCATTTAGCTGGACAGAAGCTGACGGGTCACTGAAAGGCTTCGATGTCGATATGGCTAACGCACTTTGTACTGAAATGCAGGTGCAGTGTAAGATCGTTGCACAAGACTGGGATGGTATCATTCCTTCTCTACTTGCTCGTAAATATGATGCGATCATCGCGGCAATGTCTATCACGGAAGAGCGTAAGAAAAAAATCGACTTCACTGGTAAATACGCACTTATCCCAAACAAGTTCATCGCTAAGAAAGGTGCAGGCCTTAACTTTGATGATCTAAGCGGTCAAAAGATTGCAGTTCAACGTGCAACAACTCACGATAAATACCTAACAGACAACTACGGCGATACAGTAGAGATCGTTCGTTACGGTTCATTCGACGAAGCTTACCTTGATCTAGCAAACGGTCGTGTTGCTGCTGTACTAGGTGATGCATCTGCTCTAGAAGAAGGCGTGCTGAACAAAGCTGGTGGTGAAGACTACGAGTTTGTTGGCCCCTCTCTAACGGATCCTAAGTGGTTCGGTGAAGGTATGGGTATTGCTGTTCGTAAGCAAGACAAAGATCTGACTAAGCAATTAGATGCGGCAATCCTTTCACTACGTGAAAAAGGCATCTACCAAGATATCGCGGCTAAATACTTCAACTACGACGTATACGGTCAGTAATCTTTAGCGTCAATTCTTAAGGGAGAGGTTCTCCTCTCCCTGTCTTACCAACTTTTTCGCAGTTCTGTTGGAATCCATTATGTTTGATTTACAAGGATATGAAGCGTCGATCCTGAAAGGGGCGGTGCTCACAATCGAAGTTGCCTTGCTGTCGCTAATTTTAGCTATGGTTCTTGGTATGCTAGGTGCCTTAGCAAAACTCGCGCCTTATCGCTGGGCTCGTGCTATTGCAACCCTCTACACAACCGTCATTCGAGGCATTCCAGATCTCGTACTGATGATGCTGATTTTCTTTGGTGGACAAATCCTTTTAAACAACAGTTTGTATTCCATCAACGAGTGGCTCAACGAGTGGTTTGCATCCAGTGATCCTAACCACGAATGGACCGCTTACTTACCTGATTATATTGATGTCAGCCCATTTGTTGCTGGTGTCTTAACCATAGGCTTTATTTTCGGTGCCTATATGGCAGAAACGTTCCGTGGTGCCATCATGGCTGTCGACAGCGGTGAAATGGAAGCGGCAAAAGCTTATGGTATGAGCCCTGTAAAGGCGTTTCACCGCATACTGCTACCGCAGATGATTCGTCACGCATTACCGGGTTTTGGGAACAACTGGCTGGTATTACTTAAAACCACTGCGTTGGTTTCCATTATTGGCCTAGAAGATATGGTACGTGTTAGTGCACTGGCGGCGGGTTCAACCAAAATGCCATTCACTTTCTACATGACTGTGGCGATTATCTTCTTATTCTTCACCAGTGTTTCAACGGGCTTACTTAAGCTGGTTGAACGTAAATTCAGTATCCACGCGAGGTAGTTATGGACTTTTCATTGATAATTGAAAGCCTGCCGATTTACCTTGGTGGTTTATGGACAACGGCTTGGATGGTTTGCGTTGCTTTGATCATTGGCTTATTCGTCGCCATACCACTAGCTATCGCTCGTAACAGTCCAAATATGCTGATTAATGCTCCGGCTTGGTCATTCATCTATTTCTTCCGTGGTACGCCATTACTGGTTCAGCTGTACCTGATTTACTACGGTATGGACCAATTCTTCCCAGTGAAAGACACATTATGGGAAAACGCATGGTTCTGTGCTTTGGTGGCATTCATTCTTAACACGTCAGCTTATACCGCAGAGATCATTCGTGGTGCGATTAACGGCTTACCTAAAGGTGAAGTCGAAGCAGCAAAAGCTTACGGCATGAGTACACCGAAGACTTACCGTCGTATCATTTTACCAAGTGCTCTGCGTCGCGCATTGCCGGCTTACAGTAACGAAGTCATCTTCATGCTTCACGGCTCTGCGGTAGCGGGTATCGTAACCATTATGGACTTAACCGGTGCAGCACGTTTGGTTAACTCACGTTACTACGCTCCATTCGAGTCTTTCCTAACGGCAGGTCTGTTTTACATGGGGTTGACGTTTATCATCATTGCGATTTTCAAATTCGCAGAGAAGCGTTTCCTTGCTTATCTAAGACCCCTTAGCTAATTGCACGGTATTCACACAGTTAACAAAACGGCGCTCATTGAGCGCCGTTTTTATTGAAAGTGTCTGTTTAACTCGTTACTTGAACGTCGACCAAATTGGCGCGTGATCTGACGGTTTTTCAATGCCGCGTAGCTCGTAATCGATGCCAGCTTCAGTACACTTATCGGCAAGCTTTTGAGTCGCTAGGACTACATCAATACGCAGGCCGCGGTTGTCTACGAAGCCTTTTGAGCGGTAATCAAACCACGAGTATTGATCATTCGCTTCAGGGTGCAGCAAGCGGAAGCTGTCTACAAAGCCCCAGTCCATCAATGTTTTCAACCATTCTCGCTCTTCTGGTTGGAAAGAGCATTTACCTGTTTTTAACCAACGTTTCGCATTAGGTTCACCAATGCCGATGTCTGCGTCGATAGGGCTGATATTAATGTCGCCCATCACAATCACTTGCTCATCTTTGTTGTGATAATCGTTTAAGTAAGTCATTAAGTCTTTATAGAACTGGCGTTTGTACGGGTATTTTGTTTCATGCTTGATGTTATCCCCTTGAGGGAAGTAGCCATTTAGCACGGTAACCTTTTCACCATTTTCATCTTCAAACGTCGCCATGATCATGCGTTTTTGATGGTCTTCATTATCTGTTGGGAAACCCTTCTGCACAGAAATAGGCTCTTGCTTACACAACATTGCCACACCGTAGTGGGCTTTTTGACCGTGGAAGTAAACCTTATAGCCCATTGCTTCAACATCAGCAATTGGGAAGGCTTCATCGTGCACTTTTATCTCTTGCAGACCAATCACGTCGGGTTGGTGTTTGTCGATAATAGCTTGCAGTTGGTGAAGGCGGGCTCTAAGACCGTTGATGTTGAAGCTAATTACTTTCATTTGTTTTTATACCTCTCGTAAACCTTTGTCACTGCTTGTTTTTAAAGGTTTTTGATTTGGTGGATTTCATGGTTCATCGTATTTAACCATGCTTAATAATTTCTGTCGCCACTTTGTAGAGACAAAATGGCGACATTAAATGATGTGAATACTTACAGTTACGTAGAGTCTATTGAGTCTTAAGTAAATCCAAAAAGAACGCGTATTCAAGTGCGTCTTCTTTTAATCGTTTAAATCGGCCAGAAGCGCCACCGTGACCGGCTTCCATATCGGTTTTGAACAGCAATACGTTGTTGTCTGTTTTCATTTCACGCAGCTTCGCAACCCATTTCATTGGCTCAAAGTACTGCACCTGTGAGTCATGCAGGCCTGTCGTTACCAACATGTTCGGGTAGTTTTGTACCTTAATGTTGTCGTACGGTGAGTACCCCAGCATGTAATCGTAGTAGGCTTTATCGTTCGGGTTACCCCATTCGTCATACTCATTGGTGGTTAGAGGGATCGATTCATCGAGCATGGTTGTCACAATGTCTACAAACGGAACATGTGCACCAATACCACGGTACAGTTCTGGTGCTTGGTTGATGATTGCTCCCATCAATAGACCACCAGCAGATCCCCCAACGGCGAACACTTTATCTTTCGCGCCGTAGCCTTCTTCAACAAGCTCTTTGGTTACATCAATAAAGTCGTTGAACGTGTTTTGTTTGGTCAGTTTTTTGCCATCTTCATACCAAGGGCGACCAAGCATTTCTGAACCGCGGACATGTGCGATGGCATAAACAAAACCTCTATCCAGTAGGCTTAGGCGAGTTGAGCTGAAGGTAGGTTCAATCGTAGAGCCGTAAGACCCATAGCCGTATTGGTAGATTGGGTTAGTGCCGTCTTTCTTAAATAAGTCTTTACGATAAACCAAAGAGACAGGAACTTGCTTACCATCGCGAGCCGTAATCATGATTCGCTCTGATTGGTAGTTATCCGCTTCGAAATCACCTAATACGGGTGTTTGCTTCATGAGCTCGGATTCACCTGTACTTAGGTCGAAATCATAGTAAGTACCTGGCGTGGTTAAGCTGCTGTAATAGATACGAACTTTTGCGTTATCTAATTCATAGTTACTCGTTAGGTAAGCGGCAAATGCGGTGTCGTTAAATTCAAGTGGAAACTCGTGGCCTGTTGAGAGTTGGCGAACTTTCACTGTAGACAAGCCATCCGCGCGTTGCTCGTAGACAAGATGGTCATCAAACAACTCGAAATCTACAAGCTGAGTATTATCGTCCGCTGGGATGACATCGACCCATTTTGAGCGATCATGCATCTCTTCGGTTGTGACTTTCATTAAACGGAAGTTGACCGCTTGGTAGTTGGTGTAGATGTAATACAAATCACCTAGCTTAGCGATGCTGTACTCTATGCCGCTCTCTTTTGGGTAGAAAGCCTCAGCTGTAGCCTTTGGGTTGTTGGCATCGATGACTGAGACACCGCTGGTTTCTGTGCTCGAATGCCAAATGTAGACCTGTTCTCCATCTTTGCTTTTACTCAAAGAGGTGTAGTAAGCGCTATCGGCTTCTTCGTAGATTAACTGATCGCTTGCCTGAGCTGTGCCTAACACGTGGCGGTAAACTTGATAACCCAGCAATGTTTGTGGATCTTTTTTGATGTAGTAGAAGGCTTGGTTGTCGTTTTGCCACGCGATTGCACTTGAAGCGCCTTCAATTTCATCTTTTAGGTATTCACCTGTTGTGAGGTCTTTGATCTTGATGGTGTAAATTCGTCGGCTCAGCGTATCTTCGCCATAGGCCAACAAGTTTTCGTCTGGGCTGATCGTTAAGCCACCAATACTGAAGAATTCATGCTCTTTTGCTAGCTCGTTTACATCTAAGATGACTTGCTTGTCTGTGCCTAAAAAGTTTTTTTCACGCAGGTGAACTGGGTATTCGTTGTCGCCTGTGACCTTATTCGAGTAGTAGTAACTGCCTTTGCGAACCGGTACCGAATTGTCGTCTTTCGCGATTCGGCCTTTGATCTCTTGAAATAATTGTTTTTGTGCTGCTTCTGTATGTTTTAACACTGTATCTGCGTACTGATTCTCTTGCTCAAGCTGTTGCAAAATCTCTGGATCTTGGCGTGCATCATCGCGCATCCAGTAGTAATCATCGATTCGGGTGTCACCATGAATCGTCATTGTGTGAGGGACTTTCTTAGCAACGGGTGCTTGGGTTTGCTGAGCGACGAGTTGTGATTGAGAGTAGTGGTTCATGGTTGAGATTCCTTGATTGCTGCATCCGGCGACAAGCGCTATTGATACGGCTAATGTGGTTAAAGCGATACGCATCTATATATCCTTAGTCTGTACCTTACTCGTTTTTATGCCAGCATCCTTTGTTGTGAGAGCTCAGGTACGTTGGTGTTCTTCCAGTGATGTTATTTATAATTGGATTCTGGATATGCACCTTCATCGTAAGTGTCTGTTATTGTTTTCAAAAAATCAAAGCAATGTTAAATGAAATTACTGATACGTGAGAGTGGAAGGAATAAATGTGCAACAAAAAAAGGACACACTTTTCAGTATGTCCCTTTCTTTTGTTTGGCCGGATTTGAGCTTTACGTTAAATAGCCAATGGCATTTCGTTTGAGTGGTCAGGTTTACGATTAACCCAACGTAAACCAAGCATAGCGATGAATGACATTGCAATCATCAAGCAACCGAGTGGCAACTGGTCTTGAGCTGGGAAGAACGATGCCAATAGTGTTGCGATGCCAGCACCTAGGTTTTGCATGCCACCTAAAATCGCGCCTCCTGTGCCAGCGTGGTACGGGAATGGCGAAAGCGCCCCTGTTGTCGCAGCTGGAAATAAGATGCCAGCGCCCAAGAAGTAAATGGTGGCACCGCCAATCAGAGTCAGTGCTGTCGTTTGACCAAACAGACCCGGTATCAACACCACTGTTGAGCCTACCAATATAGCAACTAGACCAACATTCAGTGCGCGGCGCTCAGAGCGACGTTGTGCGATGTAACTAGATAAGCCTGCACCGACTAAGTAACCTGGAATAGGCAAGACAAACAGCAAGCTTACTGTGGTTGCCGGTAAGCCAAGTACGCCACCAAGCAACACACCTGCCGCTGCTTCAAATACGGCTACACCAGCAAAGGTTGCGACTAATACCAATAAGAAACCTTGGAAACGTTTATCAGACAGAACGAACTTGTAGCTGTTGGCAACCGATTCATGCTTGCGTCGTTCTTTCGGCAGTGTTTCCATCATGCTCGTCATCATAGTGATCACAACAGCAATACCAAACAGCGCAAGGAATAAGTAGCTAGAACGCCAGCCGAAAACTTCTGTTAGGTAACCACCCAGTACAGGAGCCATCAATGGTGAGAAAATCACACACATGCTAATCAAGCTGTTTGCACGGTGCAGCTCTGCGCCTTCAAAACAGTCGCGAGTCAATGTACGAGACATCGCACCACCACAACCGATGCCCAAACCTTGGATAAAGCTGCCCGCTAAGAACCATTCATATTCGTGAGCGAACAATGCTACCAAAGTACCGATGATGTAGATGATCAAACCAATCACGATGATCGGTTTACGACCTAGGCGATCTGAAAGTGGGCCGTAAACAAATTGCGACAGACCATAAGGGATCAAGTAACACGCCATCACTGCCTGCAGTGAAGATGCCGAAACTAAGAACTCACCTGCCATATGACCGATAGAAGGCACGTACATCGTTTGAGTCATTTGACCTACGGCAGTCAGAATAGCGATTAAAAAGGTAAGTTTCGCTAATGGAAACGAGGCGGACATTTGCGTATCTCTCCAAAAATTAAGACGTAAAAAGCCTTAGCGCTCCATTAAAGGAGAGCCAAATGAATAAAGTGTTCAGGGAATCTAGGCGCGAGATATTAGAGCTTGATTGCGGGCTTAGCAATCAAAAAGTGTGAAGTTGAGCAAGATAAAAATCTATAACTTGGATTATAAAAACTAATCCGAAATTACTGCATTTTAAAGAGGGAGAGGGTGGAGTGGGCTTCCTTTAAATATCGATGTTCTGGCTATGTCCGCTATGTCCAAAGCGCTAAAACCTAAGCAACACAGCCAATGATTATATGAGTACATCATTTTAAATCACAGAAAAAAGGAAGAAAACACGCTCTATTAACATTTGTATAAACTTTCGTTTTATATGTAAGCAATTTGTGCTGTAATTATCCGCTAAGCTATTCGTCTAACTTGTTTGCATTTTGTACAGCAATTCGTTGTCGATGTGATAGTTATGGTTATGGAAGTCTTTTGGCTTAAATAAGGATATTAAATGCGCTCTCTATCGGTACAGTGGAAAATAACCCTCTTAGCAGGTTGTTGTTTAATCATTACGTCACTGTCTCTTATTGGTTTCTCGATCTACAACGCAACGAGCAATCAACAAGTCATCAAATCTCAAAGTTCAGAATCAGTTATCAATAAAACTCAGCAGCTGCTGGCGTCTGTTTCTCAGCTTAATGCTCAAGAAACTCAACGTTATGTAGACGAAGCTATTTACCGCGCAGAAATGCTTGCGGCCAGTGCTCAGTTTCTAAAAAACAATGCAGACGAAAACTTTACACCAAGTGAAGAGCTTCGTACCGCCTTGGATGAAATGGTTCGTCGCTCGGTTTTAAACTTCGACTCTATTCAAGGAGCGTATCTAGTTTTCAAGCCTGACTTGCTCGATAGTGAAGATGCGAATTATGTCGATGCTGATTATGTTGGTTCTAACGAAAAAGGTCGTTTTGCTCCTTACTGGAAGGTGGCAGATAACGGTGAAAATGTTCTAGCGAACGTTCTTTCAGAATCTATCTTGAATGATGACAGCAATAGCGAACGTTTTTACTGTCCTTTGTCTTCAGGGCAAACGTGTATTAGTACGCCGAGAGTCGTGAACAGCGGTGGTGTAGCACTACTTACGTCCTCTATTTCAGTCCCTATTTTGGTTGACGACGTTGCTATTGGTTTTCTTGGTATTGATCTAAGACTTGATGGTTTAACCAGTGTGATTACTCAATCTGACCAGAGCTTGTTTAACGGTGCGGGTAAAGCTTACGTGGTTAGTCTAGATGGTTCGGTCATCGCTTCTGATGATTCAAGCATTGCAGTCGGTTCAACTTTCCAAAGTGGCAATACAAACAGTGATTTAATGACCGACTTTATCTTTGGTGGTGAAGTGACAACGCAATGGAGCGAGAACGGTGAGTGGTTACTTGCCTTTGCACCTGTTGTTGCAGCTAACCAAACTTGGGGGGTGTTGTTTGAGATCCCAAGAGACAGTGTCGTCGCTGACGCAAATAAATTGGATTCCATCATTAGCACTAAGCTAAGTGAAGGCATCAAAACAGAAGTGATCGCCGGTACAGTGTTTATTATCTTTGGCTTAGCCATTATCGCGTTTGCCTCGTTGTCTATTGTGAAGCCGATTCGCCAGGTTGTGGAAAGGTTGAATGACATCGCTTCAGGTGAAGGTGATTTGACGCAGCGCTTGGAAGTGAAGTCTCAAGATGAAATCGGTCAGTTGTCAAAAGGATTTAACCTGTTCCTAGATAAGCTGCAACACACAATCAAAGAAGTCATCCACACCACAGAACAAGTGGCAAATACTACCAGCCAAGCGAAAGCATCAGCATCAAGTACTCGTGAAAGCAGCGAGTCTCAATTTAAAGAAGTGGATCTAGTCGCGACAGCGGCCGAAGAGATGACTCAAACTGCGGGCTTAGTGGTACAAAATGCAGAAGTGGCCGTTGATGCAGCGTGCGAAGCGAATCGTTCTGCTCAACAAGGGCAACAAGTCATCGAACTTTCAGCAGGTGAAATGAGAAAGCTGGTGGAGCGTATGTCGAGTGCTGTTCCTATTGTTGAAGAATTGGCAAAAAATAACGGAAACATCACCGAGATCTTAAGTGTGATTGAAGGGATCTCTGAGCAAACTAACTTACTGGCATTGAACGCGGCGATTGAAGCGGCTCGTGCTGGCGAACAAGGTCGAGGTTTTGCTGTTGTTGCGGATGAGGTAAGAAACCTCGCAAGTCGCACCCAGTCATCGGTTGGTGAGATCAGAGCGGTGATCGACAAGGTTCATGCTGGAACTCAAGATGTCGTTGAAGCAATACAAGAAGGCAATATCCTAGCTAACGATACAGCACTACACGTTCAGAAAGCAGTTGAAGATCTGGGGTCGATCTTTACTTCTATTGAGGCGATCAGTGATATGAACAGTCAGATCGTTCGAGCAGCCGAAGAGCAACAATCGGTTTCCGGTGAAGTAAATCAAAGCGTGGCTAATATTCGCGATTTGAGTGCGAAGATCTTGGAGCAAGCCGCGGCTTCTGAGCAAGTCGGCAATGAAATTGACCAACTGTCTCAACAACAACAGAAGTTGGTCAATCAGTTCAAGGTATAAGCATTAAGCCTTAACCAGTTCTTGAATAGAAAAAGGGACAAATGAAGATTTCATTTGTCCCTTTTTTAATTGTTTATTTAGAGGCTAGGCAATAACCAGCGGTTGACGCTGCTTACTCTTCGATAAACCAGTAGCCTTTGTTGACCAATTCAGTCACGACAGTTATGCCCGAAGGAGATAGGGCAGTAGCCGAGGTAATCATGGTCTCATCGCAAAGTATGTTGAGTAACGAAGAATCCGCTTCATCAACCTTAACCACTTCGCCATTGATGTAAGCCGTGTTGCTTTCATTTTCGTGGTAGAGCGCCTTTAAGCCTGATACTCGGTGAATCTCACCTTCAGACTCTAAGTATTGAGCGATCTCTTCTTGAGTCCATAGTGGCTCTGGAGCAACGATATCAAGCTGGTGGCGTGATTGGCTTAGCAGACAACCCATGAATTCACTGATGGTTTCAGGTTGCTCTAGTGCAGATTTCAACATGTCTGTGAGATTGCTTAAGTCCGATGAACGAATTTTTCCGTAGCCATCTTGCGTTTTGAATTCTGGATCGTGAAGATGAACGTCACCCATATCATGTGCAAGTACAAAATCGGCAAAGTTGCTGATCAGTTCTTGTTCTTTAGGCGAGCGGTAGCCAATAGAGTAGCTCATTGACGGCTCTAACGTGTTCCCTTCATGTGGGAAACCTGGTGGGATATAAAGGATATCGCCCGGCTCTAAAGTTTCATCGATGATTGGGTCAAAACCTTCAATTTGACGAAGTGCAGAAGCTTGAACAGTCTCTTTGTATTGGCCAACATCTTTAGCGCCAACCTTCCATTGACGTTTGCCTTGACCTTGAATGATGAAGACATCGTATTGATCAATATGTGGGCCTACGCCGCCTTCAGGTGCTGAGTAGCAGATCATGAGATCGTCGAATAACCAGTTTGGTAACGCTTGGAACGCCTCAGTCAGCTGATTTGCGCCTTGGTGCCAGTGGTTCGCTGCTTGAACGATCAGTTGCCAATGAGTTTCGGTTAATTCGCCAAACTTTTCTTCAGAGAATGGGCCGTGTTCTGCAGTCCACTGATTGTCGAGGTTAGAGACAAAGCGAGAATCCACTTCTTCTTCCATCGATAAACCAGCAAGTTCTTCCGGCGAAATTGGGTCGACGAAGTTTTGGAAGCCACCCTTTAAGATGGTTGGTTTTTTATGCCAGTAGTTTTCAAGAAACTCGGGCATAGAAAAGCTGAGTTGGTACATGTGAATCCTGTATATTTTTATGCTAGATGCTAGATGCTAGATGCTAGATGCTAGATGCTAGATGCTAGTTTGGCTTGTAAATCTTGCTGGACAATTTTGATTGCTTCTAACGCGACTTTTGGATCGATTTCGTTGCTTTCGAGCAGATAGATCAGGTCGACAGCTAACTTAACTTCTTCTGGTGCGTTATCCAGTGGTGATGGTGTGTTATCAGTGTTCATTTCGCTTAGGGTTCTCTAAGTTAATCAGTCTCTCAATATTTTTCATTGAGTCTTCACAGCGTTCTAATCGCTCTTTTGCTAACTGCCAAGCCTCTTCCGCTTTTTTCTTACTGTGGCGAGGCGCAGAATCAAACGTTAACTTTCGTACTCGTACTAAATCGACCAATCGCTTTTGCCAGTCTTGGTGCTGGGCGAGTTCGTTGTATAGGTCGTTCAGGGTTTTCCCTGACTTGCTTTTTCGGTCCAAGCGTAAATCGTGGTTGGCTAACTCTCTTTGGATTGCTGCAATCTGATTGGTCAGCTTTTCTGTCAGGTAGTTGGCTCTGGACGCGGTCAGTTGATTTGAGGTTTGTTCACGTACAATGGTGCGGTACGTTGCCTGAGTTTCAAGTGCATAGGGAAGCAAAACAGAGGCGCCGCATTTAAATAAGGCTCGGTCAAACAAGGCTTGATGATAAGCCCCTCGAGATTTGTCAACCTGCGAGCAATGGCCAATCAAGGTATCAATAACACTTTTTAGCTTTGAAAATTGATTCATTTCACTTCCCGTTGGCTACTGCCTATAAGTTCACAAACCAAGCTTCGTATGCCAGTTTAATTGCAAGTACGCTTACAACTGTAACAAACACAGGTCTTATAAATGTAGCACCGAACCGAATAGCAGAGTGAGCGCCAACAAATGCACCGGCCATCAAACAAAGGCCCATGGTTAAACCTAGAACCCAATCAATATGACCAAGAATCGCGAAGGTCACCAAAGAGGTAAAGTTACTGGTAAAGTTCATGGCTTTGGATAGACCAGAGGCAAGTAAGATGTTTAAGCGATAAAGCGCCATAGAGCTTACCGTCCAAAACGCGCCAGTTCCTGGGCCAGCAACCCCATCATAAAAGCCAAGAATGAATCCTTGGTACTTTTGTTTTCTCTTAAGCACAGGGCATGGCTTAGGAGACACATTATGGCTCACATCTGGAGTCTTATGAAAAATGGTATAGACCGCTGCGGCAAGAATGACTAACGGCAATACCTTCTCTAACCACTCGGTGCTAATGGCATCAACAGTGAGTGTGCCGATGGTCGCACCTATTAAAGTAGATATGAATGCATTGACCCAACACTCAGGCTTGAACAGCTTTTTACGGTAGTAAGTGAATGCAGCTGTAGATGAAGCGAAGGTTGCTGCAAGCTTGTTAGTACCCAATGCGATGTGTGGCGGTAAACCAAGTGACAGTAAAGCTGGAACGGTTAACATCCCTCCGCCACCTGCGACAGCATCAATAAAGCCTGCTGCAAATGCAACCAGAGCAAGTATGACCAACATGGTTGGCTCAATCATTTCCATAAATAGCTAGTGTTCTCGTTATCGGCTGATAGGGCAGCCACATGAAAAATCTATGGATTAGTCATGTTGGGTTGTGAATGCAAGGGCCTAGCGATGAAGGCCCATAACTACCTCAAGGGCAGGGGATATTAGTATTTTATTGTTCTTTTAAAAGGCGGTAGTGAATCGAGTAGGGACTTTCCGTATCGCTTCGTTACTATGCGTCTATCAAGGATCGTGACTTTACCAGAATCTCTTTCCTTACGCAGTAGTCTACCCACAGATTGAATAAGCTTTTTACTCGCATCTGGAACAGTAATCTGCATAAAAGGGTTACCACCGCGTGATTCAATATATTCTGAATGTGCTTGCTCTACGGGAGAGGTAGGAACACCAAAAGGAATCTTGGTAATAACGAGGTTTTCAAGAAGCTCACCCGGTAGATCAAGACCTTCAGAAAAGCTGCCAGTTCCAAAAAGAACGCTGGTTTTACCTTGGTCTATTAGCTTTTTATGTTTTTTTAGAATTTCAGTTCGTGAAGTATCGCCTTGAACCTGCAATGCCCACGACTTTTTAACGAAATCTGTTGTTAAAGCCTCTGCAACTTTGTTCATTTGCCAGTAAGAAGAGAATAGAACGAGATTGGCTTTTTTGTCTTCTATTACCTTAGGCAAAATTTCAATAAGATATTCGGTAAACTGAGGTGCTTGTGGTTCGTACTTCATTGCCGGAACGATCAGCTCAGCTTGATTCTGGTAATCAAACGGTGATGCCAAAGCCAAAAATTGTACGCCATCTTCTGCTTTTTGGCTGATACCTGCTTGATGACAGAAAAAGCTGAAAGAGTTGAGCGCCCTCATGGTCGCAGATACTAATACGGCACCCACACAGCGGCTCCAGATTTGTTGATCCAGTTGCCAACCTACCTCTAGTGGCGAAACATTCACAACGAAATCGCCTTCGCTTTCTTTGTTAAGTTCGAGCCAACGAGCCAAAGGAGCACCTTTTTCTCTCTTCGGTTCAGCCATTAAGCGCCAAACTTGAGCAAGGTTCTCTGTTCTTTGTATATAGAAGCCAATTTCTGCCAGTGCCGGCTCTGCAAGCTTTGCTGAAAGCTCGCCGTCTTTAACTCGTTCCGCAATCAGGTCTGCAATCTTCGCAACTGCTTGGCTCGCCTTTTGTGTGAGTTGCTTGAGGTCTTTTGATTCATTCTCAAGCCACTCAGGTAAGTCGCCATGTTCGAAGCGATACAAGCCGTCTTCAAAGTGGTTAGCGTCAAACTGTTTACTCATTTGAGTCAGGGTAGGGATCAGCTGTTGCACTGAGTCTTGCAGCTCATTTCGAAATCGATGGACACGTTTCTCGTCAGCGAGGCCTGAAAGCTTAGTGATTGATTGATTCAAACGCTCCAACCACGATGCTGCGCCTTTTAAGCTCGCAGCCGCAGAAGAGTGATCTCTGGCTACATGCGGTAAATGGTGAGCTTCATCGAATATATAGATGCTATTTTCTGGTTCAGGCAGTATCACGCCGCCGCCTAAGTCTGCATCAGCCATCACTAAACTGTGATTGGCGATAATCACGTCTGCTTTATCTAGCTCTGAGCGAGCTTTCTGGAAAGGGCAGTCTCTATGCGTAGGCATACTGTTGTTACAGCTGTGCTTATCGCTGACAATCATCTGCCAAATCATGTTGTCGATGGGTTTTGGCCACGAATCACGGTCACCATCCCATTTACCTTGGGTTAGGCTACGATACATGGTTTGAAGTTGGTCGATATCCTTCTTCTTTGGCTTAGATTCGAACATGGCCATTTGTCCGCCATCAACCCCGCAGGCAGCGGCTAGCTTTTCGGAACAACAATAACGCTGTCTGCCCTTCGCTAATATGAAAGAAAACTCTCGATCAGTCAGTCTTCTATATAGAGGGAGATCTTTATTGACGAGCTGTTCTTGTAGCGCAACCGTCGCCGTTGATATGACTATTTTTCGGTTATTGAGCACAGCGACAGGAATAGTTGCCATTAAATAAGCCAGTGATTTCCCGATCCCGGTTCCCGCTTCTGCAACAATCATGCGATTACTTTTGTGGTATTGACCACAAAGTGTCTTCGCTATTTCTGCAACAAGGTAATTTTGAGCACGTCGAGGTACAAAGTTGTCCAACTGATCTTGGAGGTTTTGATAACTGGTGCGAATAGATTTTTGAATTTTAGTAGTTAGCATACTGTGACCTACGTAACGGAGCGAGGATAGTAGCACATATCACTAGTCGGTACATTTACGGTGAAATAGCTTGCTTTTGAATCAAAGGTAGATCTTGTTCACAAAAAAAAACTGAACCATCAGGAACTTAACTATTTTATTTATGTTGCGAAATATAAATATTAAAAAAGACTTGCTTGTAGGTGTTAAATCCTGAGATGTGGCGTTTTTACAAGTTGTTTGTGGTGTTAAATGCTGTTTTGTTCTTTTTTTGGATTATTATATTTCCTGATAAAACTAAGGATAAGCTGCTCGTAAAACTATGAAAAAAAATGTAAGTGGTTGATTTTGATTGCTTTGTGTTTTTTTTAGGTTTGTTTTTAGTTTATTTGACACGCAGGATAATCTTTTGCAATCTAGACCTCGAAATTTAGTGACGGTGATTAACCAACAAAGAGTGGTAATGACCAGTCATAAAAATAAAAGGGAACCGGGCAAGGATCTCCCATTCTTAGAAAAGGCAGTGGATTTATTATGAAAAAGACTCTATTAGCACTAAGTGTTATGTTTGCAGCAACATCGGCACAAGCAATCGAAATTTACAACCAGGAAGACTTATCTGTTAACCTAAGTGGCGACATCGAAGTTGTTTACGTTAAAGGTTTTGCAAAAGATTCAGAATTCCAGCAAGAAATTCAAGATGCTGACTTTGGATTTGATGTTCGTTATGCGCTTAATGACGAGCTAACTTTTGGCGGTTATTGGGAGTTTGATGGAGCATCTGGTGAAGTAACTGGCGGTTCTTCTACATCTGCAGATGTTGGTGATGTCTATGTGGCTTTATATACTCAAAACTACGGTTCTGTGAAGGTTGGTCGTACGTGTGGCGCGCTAGACGATGCTGGTGTTGGTTCTGATTACCAGTTTGGTGTGAGCTCTTTCTTCGAAAATGGTAGTGAGTTCTGTCAAGATGAAATGATTCGTTATGATATCGATACAGGGACATTCTATGCTACAGCATCTCTTGCTCAAGATGAGAATGACAGCACAGATGCTCTTGGCAAAGATGGAGCGTATTACGATCTTAAACTTGGTGGTCGTGTAGCTGATTTTGATTTCACTGCATACTATGGCTACGCAGAATTGGAAAAGATGGCGCCTGGCGCGGACGACGCTATTTGGGCATTAGAAGCTCGTTTCTCTGGCGTTGAAAGCTTGAATCTTGAGTTGGGCTATTACGCGACAACAATGGATACAGGAGTTGTAAAAGTAGATGCAGATACTATCGCTTTTGCTGCTGATTACACTATTGATGCAGTAACTATCGGTGCTGGCTACAGCACTTCTGATAGTGACAACAATGACAATGACGCCGACAACTGGTTTGTAAATGCTGGTTACGGCTTTGCTCCGAACACTACGGCTTACATTGAAGTTGGTGGTACAGACCAGAAAAACACGGACACTGGTGTTGCTGTAGGTGTTAAAGCTAGCTTCTAATTGAGTTTAGTTAAAAACTTTCTTATAAAGCCACCTCAGGGTGGCTTTATTTATTTTTACAGTTTAATATTTCATATAATAATTACTTAATTATTTTTGGCAACGTGCCTGATGAAAGGAGTCAATCTCTGTGATGTTTAAAAAGCAATTATTCTTTGTTTTAACTATGCTTGCATTTTCTGCACATGCTATAACTCTGGTTCCTAGCAAAGGTGTCTCTGTTCTTTACATTAATGGTGTAGAGGCTGATTCTAAATTGGGGACGAATATAATAAGAAATGGTACGACTCAAGTTGTTGTCCGAATGGACAAAGAAGTTGGTCGTGGTAGTGGTAATAGCGTATTTACTTCTAAGCCATATTTATTAACGTTTGAAGCAGGTGGGAATGAAATTAAATTGGATCACCCGGTTGCTCGAAGTAAAAGCGAAGCGGAAAAAGCTTTCAGAAAGCAAAACCCCGATTGGCGTTTAACTCAAGACGGTAACGAACTTGTCTATCAACAAGAGTTACTTCAAGGCAAGAAAGGTCTACTTCCATTTATGGGAATGGACAAGCTTGTAAAAGAACATAACGATCAACGAGGAATCACGTTTGTCGATGGTGCGTTAGTCACTGCCACGACTACTGCGATAGTTCCCTCTCCAGTTACAACTCAATCGGATACTCCGAAACTAGATCTTAAAACTGCCCCAAGCGTTGTGGGAAGTGTTACTCAAAATGTCGAGCAATTGAAAGCTTGGTATCTAAAAGCTTCTAAAAAAGAGCGCAAAGAATTCCGTAAGTGGATGATTGACCAAGAGTAATCAATCTTCATGTGTAAAAAAGCGAGATATAATAAATATCTTGCTTTTTTATATTGCTATGAGTTAAATCTCTTTCCACTCACCAGGCTGTAGCTGCCCCACATTCATGTTGCCCATTGAATAGCGGATAAGACGTAGGGTAGGGA
Organism: Vibrio sp. 10N.222.51.C5; assembly: GCF_041474575.1. Lineage (NCBI taxonomy): Bacteria > Pseudomonadati > Pseudomonadota > Gammaproteobacteria > Vibrionales > Vibrionaceae > Vibrio > Vibrio sp. 10N.222.51.C5. Next base: position 135,337 of record NZ_JBFRUJ010000032.1, on the reverse strand, counting down.
AGCCGATATTGGCTGTCATTCGTCTTACCTGACGGTTACGTCCTTCAATGATTGTAATAGCCAACCATGTTGTCGGTATCGCGGCTCTGAAGCGTACTGGAGGGGTTCTATCCCACACAACAGGTTCAGACATCACCTCAACCTGAGCGGGCAGTGTCATGCCGTCTTTTAGTTCGACACCTTTTCTCAATTTATCTAAATCTTCCTCAGAAGGTACGCCTTCAACCTGTACCCAGTAAGTCTTTGGGGATTTTGAGTTTGGTTGAGTTAGCTTAGCTTGAAAAATACCATCGTTGGTCAAGACCATTAACCCTTCGCTGTCGCGGTCAAGGCGACCTGCAGCATAAACGTCTTTCACTGGAATAAAGTCCGCTAGCGTTTTTCTCCCTTCGCCATCTGTAAATTGGCTTAGAGTATCGAAAGGCTTGTTGAACAGAATTACTTTGCGATCTTCGAGCGCAACCTTAGGTTTTGCATTGGTAGGCTTGCCTTTATATCGGTGCTTGCTTGAGTGAGATTTGTTGTGCGAATTGCCAGTGTTATTCTTATCACTGCTTCGGCTTTGTCTATTACCGCTTTGTTTTAATGTTGCACCAGAACGAGCCGGTTTGTCTGAACGAGATGCGCTGCGTGAGCGAGTAGACATGTTAACTACCTTGCAAAAATGTAAACGAAGTGTGCTGAAAAGTTTTCACTGAAACGGAATTGAGCTATCATTTGCGCGCCTAAAAGACACAAAATAGAACAAGTTGATGGACTCTTAAGCCTGATTTGTTTAATTATACCTTCGTGTTTTATTATAACAACGCACTCACGGATTTGGTTCATGCTGTCATCAAGATTGTATGAAAAATAAGATAGAGTACGACTATCGAGTAAGCAGTTTTCACTCTTAGAGTGGCTTACTGGTCAATTTATAACACGCTCACTACTTTAAATGAGCTTGTAAGAACTATAGGGAAATTTCATGCCTACTGAAAAACCAACGATCATCTATACCATTACAGACGAAGCTCCGGCGCTAGCAACATACTCTCTGCTGCCTATCATTCAATCTTTTACAGCTTCTTCTGGTATTAACGTTGATACTCGCGACATTTCACTTGCAGGGCGTATTATTGCCAACTTCCCTGACTATTTGAACGAAGAGCAACGTATTGGTGATGCATTAGCAGAACTAGGTGAATTGGCTAAGACACCAGAAGCAAACATTATCAAGCTTCCAAACATCTCTGCATCTGTACCTCAGCTTCAAGCAACAATCAAAGAGCTACAGTCAAAAGGTTACGCACTTCCTAATTACCCAGAAGAAGCAAACACTGACGAAGAGAAAGCAGTAAAAGCGACTTACGACAAAATCAAAGGCAGTGCAGTAAATCCAGTATTGCGTGAAGGTAACTCGGATCGCCGCGCTCCACTTTCTGTTAAAAACTACGCGAAGAAGAACCCACACTCAATGGGTGCTTGGTCTGCAGATTCTAAGTCGCACGTTTCAAGTATGGACGACAAAGACTTCTTCGGTAGCGAAAAGTCAGTAACCATTGAAGGTGCTACAGAAGTTAGCATTGAATTCGTTGGCAAAGATGGTGCGAAGAAAACATTGAAGCCGGCTTTTGCACTGCAAGATAAAGAGATCATTGATGCGTCAGTGATGAATAAGGCCGCTTTGGTTGCGTTCTTCGAAAAAGAAATCGCATCGGCTAAAGAGCAAGGTGTATTGCTTTCTCTTCACATGAAAGCGACGATGATGAAAGTATCTGACCCAGTGATTTTTGGTCACGCGGTTAAGGTTTACTACAAAGACGTATTCGCTAAACACGGTCAGCTGTTTGAAGAGCTAGGTGTTGATGTTAACAACGGCATCGGTGATGTATACGCAAAAATTGCTGCGCTTCCTCAAGAGCAGAAAGAAGCAATCGAAGCTGACCTGCAAGCGGTATACGAGACTCAGCCACCACTAGCGATGGTTGATTCGGACCGTGGCATTACTAACCTACACGTACCAAGCGATATCATTGTGGATGCATCTATGCCTGCAATGCTGCGTTCTTCTGGTCAAATGTGGGATCCAGAAGGTAAGCAAAAAGATACCAAAGCAATGATCCCAGATCGTAGCTACGCGAGCATTTACCAAGCGGTTATTGATTTCTGTAAAGAGAACGGCGCGTTCGATCCAACAACGATGGGTAGCGTACCAAACGTTGGCTTGATGGCTCAAAAAGCGGAAGAGTACGGTTCTCATGATAAGACTTTCATCCTTGAAGCTGCTGGTCAGGTTCAAGTTGTTGACGCTTCAGGCGCTGTGCTTCTTGAGCAAGACGTAGAGGAAGGCGATATCTTCCGTATGTGTCAGGTTAAAGATGCACCAATCCAAGACTGGGTTAAGCTTGCGGTAACGCGTGCTCGTGCATCGGGTGTTCCAGCGGTATTTTGGCTAGATGCGTCACGCGCACATGATGCTCAGCTTATCAAGAAAGTTGAAGCATACCTTCCTGAATACGATACCGATGGTCTTGAAATTAAGATCCTTGCTCCACTTGAAGCGACTCAATACTCACTGGTTCGTATCAAAGAAGGCCTAGATACTATTTCGGTTACTGGTAACGTATTACGTGATTACCTAACTGACTTGTTCCCGATTTTAGAGCTTGGTACATCAGCTAAGATGCTATCGATTGTTCCACTGATGAACGGTGGTGGTCTGTTTGAAACAGGTGCTGGCGGCTCTGCTCCTAAACATGTTCAACAAGTAGAGAAAGAAAACCACCTGCGTTGGGATTCTCTAGGTGAATTCTTGGCACTAGCGGCATCTCTAGAGCACCTGAGCGTAGTAACAGGTAACGCTAAAGCACAAGTTCTAGCTGATGCGCTTGATAAAGCGACGGGTGAGTTCCTTGATAACAACAAGTCTCCTTCACGTCGAGTAGGTGAGCTTGATAACCGTGGTAGCCACTACTATCTAGCGGCATACTGGGCTAAGGCGCTTGCTGAGCAAACGGCTGACGCTGATCTTGCTGCTGAGTTTGCAGGTGTGGCAAGTCAACTGGCTGAAAGTGAAGAAGTGATCGTTGCAGAGCTGAACAACGCTCAAGGTGTGGCTGGCGACTTAGGTGGTTACTACCTACTTGACGATGCATTGGTTTCAACACTAATGCGCCCAAGCTCAACGCTAAACGCGTTTATTGATGCATAGTGATTGGACTCATCGTTAGTCACTCATGAACGTGATTTGCTAACGAGTTGCTTAGGCTGATAGCTAAGTTATAGATAAAGTCAAAACGAAAGACGCTTTAACGATAATGTTAAAGCGTCTTTTTTCTGTCTAATACTTCTTAAGACCTAGCTTAAGGGGAGTAGCTCTTCGAGCTCATTGTCCAGTGAGCAACTTTAGAGCCCCCAAAACGAAAAAAACCGCTCACGTAATCCTGTGTTACAGGTATTAAATGAGCGGTTTCAATATTCTGTTTACCTATCAGCCGTTAATGACGACTGCTGGAGGTTAACATGAGTTGGCAATCGCCTATTTTGCGGCGCTGCCTTCTACAGGAACAACTGAGCTAGCATGCGAGCCTTTAGGTCCACTTTCTACTTCATAGTCGACCTGCTGACCAGCCTTTAAGGTTCGATAACCTTCCATTTGTATTGTGGAGTAGTGCGCGAAAATATCGCCGTCTTCACCTTCTGGACAAATAAAGCCAAACCCTTTGGCATTGTTAAACCATTTTACTGTACCTGTAGCCATGCTATACATCCCTCATGCATTTTGTTACTAACGTTGTTATATCAATTGTTGTAAGTGCGATTGATATCATTCCTACCAGCTAAAGAATTTCAGCTAATAGCTTGAATCTCGTACATTGCTTACGGAAATTAACGCTACCCTGCGTAATTATTCCTTATTGTTAATTTTTGAAGCGTGTTACTGATTTTAATTCATGTTGCAAAAATGTATTAAAAAAACCTTTTAGCTCCAATGTAGCTAATGATTGAGCACAGTCAATAGCAAATTGGTATAAAATTGATCAATTTTAATAACAAATCACATTCGAGATTAACTGCAAACTATTAACTAAATAGTAACTTAGCGGTGATCTTATCGTTAGCATCAATAGTTGTGGTGTCTTTTTAATCAATCACATATGTTAATCCTGTTAATCGAGATCTTTTATTTGCAGCGATGGAAATGGTGGATTAGGCTCAGTATAGAGGAATATTTTTTGGTACTGTTTCTCGGTGCAGTTTCTTAGTACACCGTAAAGCGTGAATGTGGTAAATTTGAGTTAGGTAAACACTCACGACTTCCGAAAAATAACCCTTAGCAAAGCGATATGAGCAGAAACTTTGAATGGGCATCTCCAGGCTCAGATTTACTGGAGAAAGAAGCAACAAAAGTAAAGCCACCGGCGATGTATAACGTTGTGTTGAATAACGATGACTACACGCCCATGGACTTTGTAATCGAGATCCTAGAGCGATTCTTCTCACTAGATATCGAAAAAGCAACGGAAGTGATGCTCAAGGTTCATTATGAAGGTAAAGCTATATGCGGCACATACAGTGCTGAAATAGCGGAAACAAAGGTAGCGCAGGTCACGATGTACTCAAAGGAAAATGAGCATCCGCTACTATGTACAATGGAGCAAGTATAAATTGCTCGAACAACACTGTTGTTCCCTTAGGAGGTACTTATGCTAAATAAAGAATTAGAGACGAGTTTAAATGGCGCATTTGCTCGTGCGCGAGACAAGCGACATGAATTCATGACTGTCGAACACCTCCTACTAGCATTATTAGAAAATGATGCGGCCAAGGAAGCGCTCCAAGCTTGTCAGGCTGATCTCGATGCTCTTCGCAATGAGCTCGATATTTTTATCGATCAAACGACCCCACTTATCCCTGAAAGCGACGAAACTCGCGAAACTCAGCCTACGTTGAGCTTCCAACGAGTACTTCAACGCGCTGTTTTTCATGTTCAATCTTCAGGTCGCAGCGAAGTAACAGGTGCTAACGTACTTGTGGCTATTTTTAGTGAGCAAGAATCTCACGCGGCATATCTTCTTAAGAAAAACGACATTAGTCGCTTAGATATTGTTAACTTCATCTCACACGGTATTACCAAAGCGAGCAACGAAGGCGACAGTCCTTCATCATCCGATTCATTTGGTGGTGCAGAAAATGCTGAAGAAGCTAACTCTGAAGACCGTTTAGAAAATTTTGCTACTAACCTTAACGAAGTCGCAAAGCAGGGCAATATTGACCCACTAATCGGTCGTGACAAAGAGCTAGAACGCACTATCCAAGTTCTGTGTCGTCGTCGTAAGAACAACCCTCTGTTAGTGGGTGAAGCGGGGGTAGGTAAAACTGCCATCGCGGAAGGTCTTGCATGGCGCATCGTTGAAGGACAAGTGCCTGAAATCATTCAGAGCAGCGTAATTTATTCTCTAGATATCGGTTCACTGTTAGCCGGAACCAAATATCGTGGTGACTTTGAGAAACGTTTTAAAGCGATTCTTAAGCAACTGGAGAAAGAAGAAGACGCGATTCTGTTCATCGATGAGATCCACACCATTATCGGTGCCGGGGCTGCATCGGGTGGTCAGGTTGATGCGGCAAACTTAATTAAACCACTACTAAGCAGTGGCAAATTACGTTGCATCGGTTCAACAACGTACCAAGAGTACAGCAGTATTTTTGAGAAGGAGCGTGCTTTAGCTCGTCGCTTCCAGAAAATAGATATTATTGAACCATCGCTAGACGATACGACCAAGATCCTGATTGGCTTGAAGCCAAAATACGAAGCTCACCACGAAGTGCGCTACACCAACAAAGCGTTGCGTGCCGCTGTGGAACTGTCAGCTAAATACATTAATGAACGCCACCTTCCTGATAAGGCCATTGACGTAATCGATGAAGCGGGCGCTCGTAGTCGTTTGGCACCTGCAAGCCGTCGTAAGAAAACGGTAAGCGTGGCTGATATTGAGTCAATGGTTGCGAAAATGGCGCGTATTCCTGAAAAGTCAGTATCGTCTTCAGACAAAGATACACTCCAGAAACTGGATGAGCGCATGAAAATGTTGGTATTCGGACAAGACCCTGCAATCGATGTATTGAGTGAAGCGATTAAGCTGACCCGTGCTGGATTGGGTGCAGACAATAAACCTGTTGGTTCATTCTTGTTTGCTGGTCCTACTGGTGTCGGTAAAACAGAGGTGACTGTTCAGCTGTCTAAGTTGATGGGTATTGAGCTTCTGCGCTTTGATATGTCTGAGTACGGTGAGCGACACTCAGTGAGCCGCTTGATTGGTGCGCCTCCTGGTTATGTTGGTTACGACCAAGGTGGTTTGCTAACGGATGCCGTAATCAAGAACCCGCACTCTGTTGTGTTACTGGATGAAATCGAGAAAGCTCACCCAGATATCTTTAACTTGCTACTGCAGGTAATGGATAACGGCACGCTAACTGACAACAATGGTCGCAAAGCGGACTTCCGTAATGTGATTCTAGTGATGACGACCAACGCAGGTGTGGCTGAAACCGAGAAGAAATCGATCGGTCTGATCCAACAAGATCATGCGCCAGATGCGATGGGCGAAATCAAGAAGGTATTTACTCCTGAGTTCCGTAACCGTCTTGATAATATCATTTGGTTCAACAGCCTTGACCCAAGTGTGATTAGCCAAGTAGTTGATAAGTTCATTGTCGAGCTTCAGGTTCAACTGGACGCTCGTGGCGTGTCTTTAGAGGTTTCTGAGGATGCTCGTCACTGGTTAGCTGATAAAGGCTATGACAAGACCATGGGTGCTCGTCCAATGGGACGTGTTATTCAAGAGAAGCTTAAGAAACCACTTGCTAACGAGTTACTGTTCGGTAGCTTGGTTGATGGCGGTACGGTTAAAGTATCCCTGAAAAAAGACGAATTGGATTTCATCTATGTTGGTGCTAAAGAAGAGGTCATGCACTAACGAAGTGATTGATAAATCAAAGGCTTAAATATAAAACGCATGACTTAGGTTGTGCGTTTTTTTATGCTTGCGAGATGCGAGATGCGAGATGCGAGATGCGAGATGCGAGATGCGAGATGCGAGATGCGAGATTGATGTGCTTGTGTAGTAAAAAGCTCAGGCAATAAAAAACGGAGCCTTAAGCTCCGCTTCTTATTGTATTCGCTAATTAAAAATTAACGAGCACGGAAGACGATGCGGCCTTTAGAAAGGTCGTATGGAGTCATCTCAACAGTTACTTTATCACCAGTAAGAATACGGATGTAGTTCTTACGCATTTTACCAGAGATGTGTGCTGTCACTACGTGACCGTTTTCAAGCTCAACACGGAACATTGTGTTTGGTAGAGTATCAAGGACAGTGCCTTGCATCTCGATTACGTCTTCTTTAGCCATCTAATCCTCTTTCGAAATTTGGCGGTTTTCAACGGCTTGATTGTGCCGTTAAAATCAAAATATGTAAAGTTGTCGCGTATTCTACCCTTGCCACCGCTGATTTACTAGCCTTTGATGACGTTGAAATCGTACTTTATAGTTCATCGCAGGGCATTCATCGATTTGATAACCCAAATATAACCATTGTTTTTGTTCTTTCTGGGCATGTTGGATCTGAAATAGAACGCCAAGTGTTCCCATCGAAATGTCTATATCAGGAGCGAAGAAGGTATAAAACGCGCTCGTACAGTGAGCCATGATGTCGGTTACGGCGATACCAACCAACTTGTTCTCATCATAGATGTGCATGAACTTTGTAGTAAGCCACTCATTTTTAGAGAATTGTAGAAACTCTTCTTTCTTGGGTGGGTACATGGTTCCCGAACGGTGACGAGCGGTGATATAGCGACTGTATAAGTCAAACCAGTTGTCATCCATCTCATCTTTCAGTTCCCAACGTAGTGATTTTCCTTTGTTAAGGATCCGTCGTTGGCTTTTGGAAAGCTTAACCTCAGGAATTGAAAGCCGAATCGCTTGGCATGCTGAGCAATTATCGCAATGTGGCTTATAAATGGTTGAACCACTGCGGCGAAATCCATTCGCAAGCAGAACTTCATAGTTATCTGAGGTGTGCATGTGTTCGTCAAGCGTGACCGCCACTCTCTCTTCGAAGTGAGGTAAGTAGCTGCAAGCGTGATTGTCTGTTAATCCAATTCTGATTTGTTGTAAATCTGGATTCATTAAGGCATTTCCTTTAGCCATTGGGTTTTAAAGCATGCATCGTCAACGGAGAACTCTTTGAGTAATTGCAGAGAGCCTAGGAATTCATCCCTATCAACCTCGATAGCGCCCAAGGATTCCAAGTGAGGGTTCATGACTTGGCAATCAATCAGTTGTCCGCCGAATCGGGTAAAGTGTTTACAAAAGTACCACAGCGCAATTTTAGAGGCATTGGTCTTTAGGCTGAACATCGATTCACCGCAAAAGACTTGGCCTCTTTGTAAGCCGTAAAGTCCACCGATCAGTTCATCATCTTGCCAAACCTCAACCGAGTGGCAGAAACCTAATGAAGCGAGTTTGCGGTAGGCTGACTGCATGTCGCTGTTTAGCCAGGTTTCTTCTTCGGGTCTTAGTGAAGAGCAATAACCAATTACTCTGTCCGTCGCTTGGTTGATGCTGACTCGGTAATTGTGCTTTCTTTGAAACTTTTTAAGACTTTTTGACGGTTCGAATGTCTTAGGATTAAATACCGCTCGCGGTGCAGGGCTCCACCAAAGTATAGGCTCACCTGGGCCATACCATGGAAATATACCTTGGCTATAAGCGTTTAAAATTCGCATTGGTGATAAATCACCACCGAAGGCGAGCAGACCGTTGGGGTCATCAAGCGCGTCGAAAGGCGAAGGAAACTCTATACTAGTAGTATCAAGTTCGGTTAGGTATATAGTCATAAGTACCGCATTACAGATTAATCACTGACCAAGAGGTCTTTAGGAGTTTTACCATGAAGAAGTTGCTTTGGATTTTACTTGTTTTGCCCATGTTGGCAAATGCAGCTTACAACAGAAACCAAGCTCGACCAGTAAACGAGGTGGTTTATGGTGAGATTGATACGGTCAGATACATCACTCAGCAAGAGATCGTTGAGTCGAAAGCGAATGGTTGGGAAACCTTGTTAGGTGCGGCGATTGGTGGCTTGATTGGTAACCAGTTTGGCGGCGGCACTGGTAAAGAAGTGGCGACAGCTGTAGGTGCAGTAGCAGGTGCGGGTATTGCTCGTAACCGAGGTAACACACAATATAAAGTAGAGTACAAACTGGTCGAGTTATTGGTCAAAACCAAAGACGATAAGTTGGTCAACATTATCCAAGATGTCGATAACTCGATGCTGTTCAACCGAGGCGATGATGTACGAATTCTTTATTTTTCAGATGGTGTTCGAGTTGATCTCGTGTACTAGTATATAAATACGATTGATTGGCTAATTAATCACCGGTTTGGGCCGGATTAGCTCTGGAGTTCGTTGGAAAAGTTCGTTAGTCTGCAAGTACGAAGAATTATTCATCACCCGAAAATAAATACGCACCAGTGACTTCGGGTGGTACAAGGACTATAAGATTTAATGGAAAGCCTTACGTTACAACCAATTCAAAAAGTGAACGGGGAAGTTAACCTACCTGGTTCAAAAAGCGTTTCCAACCGTGCACTTCTTTTGGCTGCACTTTCTACGGGAACCACTCGCCTAACAAACTTGCTAGACAGTGATGATATTCGTCATATGTTGAATGCATTGACTCAGTTAGGTGTTGATTATCAGTTGTCTGCAGACAAAACCGTTTGTGAAGTGACAGGTGTTGGTGGTGCATTCTCAAGTGACAAAGCCCTAGAGCTTTTCTTAGGTAACGCGGGTACGGCGATGCGTCCGTTGGCGGCTGCACTATGTTTAGGTCGCGGTGAATACGTTCTTACTGGTGAGCCTCGCATGAAAGAGCGCCCAATTGGCCACTTAGTAACAGCACTACGAGAAGCCGGTGCCGACGTTGAATATTTAGAGAACGAAAACTACCCGCCATTGAAGATCACAGGTACCGGTTTGAAGAGCGGTACGGTTTCTATCGACGGTTCGATCTCTAGTCAATTTTTGACGGCATTTTTGATGGCTGCGCCTTTAGCTGAAGGTGAAGTGACCATTAAAATTGACGGTGAATTGGTTTCTAAACCTTACATCGATATTACGCTGCACATCATGAAGCAATTTGGTGTGGACGTGATCAATAATGATTACCAAGAGTTTGTGATTCCTACCGGGCAATCTTACTCGGCACCGGGTGATTTCTTGGTTGAAGGTGATGCATCATCTGCGTCATATTTCCTTGCAGCCGCTGCTATCAAAGGTGGTGAGATTAAGGTCACTGGTATTGGTAAAAACAGTATCCAAGGTGATATCCAATTCGCTGATGCGCTTGAGAAAATGGGTGCGGAAATCGAATGGGGTGACGACTACGTTATTTCTCGTTGTGGCGAGCTGAAAGGCATTGATATGGACTATAACCATATCCCAGATGCTGCGATGACTATCGCGACAACCGCATTGTTTGCGAAAGGCACAACGGCAATCCGTAATGTCTACAACTGGCGTGTGAAAGAGACAGACCGCTTGGCTGCAATGGCAACAGAGCTACGCAAAGTCGGCGCTGAAGTGGAAGAGGGTGAAGATTACATTATTGTTAACCCTGTGGCTGAACTGACTCATGCGGCGATTGATACTTACGATGATCACCGTATGGCGATGTGTTTCTCGCTGGTTGCTTTGAGCGATACGCCTGTGACGATTAATGATCCAGGTTGTACGTCAAAGACATTCCCAGATTATTTCGACAAGCTGAAAATGCTAAGTCTATAAAAATGCTTAGTATGTAAAGGTTTAGGAACAAAAAAGCTTGCCTAAGTGGCAAGCTTTTTAATTATTGCTGAATTGTAAATTCTTTCGAAAGGTGGTGCGCTAAGTATTTAAACATGTTAAATACCGCGGTTGTATTCTCTGTCGGCATTCCATTGCTGTCTAAGAAGTATTCACCTTTGAAGACGAGTACATCGTCTTTTTCTACTACGCTGTTTGCGCGCATGCCTTCAATGTAGTCATCATGTGATTGGATAATTTGGTTTGCGATAAGCAGTAAATCAAATTCTGCTATTACTTTCTTTGTCATGAGTTTATCTCTGATAACTGAATATAACGTTGAGTTTATGGTGTCGAACTAGAAATTCAATGATTTCACAACCGATTAAGAGAGTCTTTTCAAACATCCACAATTTATTTTGTGATTTACGGCAAAAATAATTGAATGGGGCTCGCGTTAGATTCGCGGACAAGCTTAGTATGAGCCCGTTTAGACGTAATGCCTGATGAATAGGCTCTTGCAAGTATTCTTAGTGAGTACTTTATAGCTTCTTTATATTGTGACCCTTTTATCTATGAGTCGTCGAATTGTCGAGCGATCAGATCCAATTTTGAAAAAAGCGGTTGATCTTCTAGTAATCTCGCACAATAGTAAAAAAAGAAGCAATGAATTTAGAATATCATGCGTAAAAGCCCACAAGCTAAATTGTTGGTGCTGAAGCATCGTGATTAAGGACGTTAGAGTCAATATGGGTAAATCGCTCGTTATAGTGGAGTCGCCAGCCAAGGCTAAAACTATCAATAAATATCTTGGCAAAGACTTTGTCGTTAAGTCGAGTGTAGGTCACGTACGTGATTTACCAACGGCAGGTCAAAGTACTGGTCAAAAGGCTGCAGCAGTTTCAACCAAGGGTATGAGCCCAGAAGACAAAGCTCGTATCAAAAAAGAAAAAGATCGCAAAGCTCTTATCAAAAAGATGGGTATCAACCCATATAAAGAGTGGGAAGCGAACTATCAAATCCTACCTGGTAAAGAGAAAGTCGTCGCTGAATTGCAAAAACTGGCTGAGAACGCAGACCATGTTTATCTCGCAACCGATTTGGACCGCGAAGGAGAAGCTATCGCATGGCACCTTCGTGAGATCATCGGTGGCGATGAAACGCGATACAAGCGAGTGGTTTTTAACGAAATCACCAAGAATGCTATTCAACAAGCTTTCGAAACTCCAGGTGAGCTAAATATTGATGGCGTAAACGCACAACAAGCACGACGTTTTATGGACCGTGTTGTTGGCTTTATGGTGTCACCTCTGCTTTGGAAAAAAGTAGCACGAGGCCTGTCCGCTGGCCGTGTTCAATCAGTAGCGGTAAAACTACTGGTAGAGCGTGAGCGCGAGATCAACGCCTTTATCCCTGAAGAGTTCTGGGATGTGCATGCTGATACTAAAACAGCAGAGAAAACCGACTTTAGACTGCAAGTTGCACAGAAAGACGGTGTTGCGTTTAAACCTGAAAATGAAGCGCAAACACAAGCTGCTGTTAGCGTTTTAGAAAAAGCGCAATACGAAGTATGTAAACGTGAAGACCGCCCAACAAAGAGTAAGCCGTCTGCACCTTACATCACGTCGACGCTGCAACAAGCGGCGAGTACGCGTCTTGGTTATGGCGTAAAGAAAACCATGATGCTGGCTCAACGCCTGTATGAAGCGGGTTACATCACTTATATGCGTACTGATTCAACCAACTTGAGTTCAGAAGCTGTAGAAGCCGCTCGTGAATACATTGGTTCTGAGTACGGCGCGCAATACCTTCCACCTAAAGCTCTTGCATACGGCAGCAAAGAGGGCGCTCAAGAGGCCCACGAAGCGATTCGTCCTTCAAGTGTAGATGTTAAGTCGGAAGATCTAAACGGCGTAGACGCAGACGCACACAAGCTTTACTCGCTAATTTGGAATCAATTCGTAGCGTGTCAAATGACGCCAGCTCAATACGATTCAACGACAGTAAGCGTTAAAGCAGATGAGTACACGTTGAAAGCGAAAGGTCGTATCCTTAAATTTGATGGTTGGACTCGTGTTCAGCGTCCAATGGGCAAGAACGAAGATACGATCCTTCCAGCAGTACAGATCGGCGATAAGCTTGATCTGATTGCGCTAGACCCTAAACAGCACTTCACTAAGCCACCGGCTCGTTTCACTGAAGCGGCGCTAGTTAAAGAGCTTGAGAAGCGTGGTATTGGTCGTCCTTCAACATACGCATCAATCATCTCAACGATTCAAGATCGCGGTTATGTAAAAGTTGAACAGCGTCGTTTCTATGCTGAGAAGATGGGTGAAATTGTTACTGACCGTCTAGATGGCAGCTTCAATGACCTAATGAACTACGACTTCACTGCTCGTATGGAGCAGAAGTTGGACCAAATCGCAGAAGGCGAAGCAAGCTGGAAAGGCGTGCTAGATAACTTCTTCGAAGACTTTACTGGCGATTTGGAAAAAGCAGACTTAGACGAAGATGCGGGTGGCATGAAGCCAAATCATATCGTGGAAACCGATATTGAGTGTCCGACTTGTAGCCGTAAAATGGGTATTCGTACTGCTTCGACAGGCGTATTCCTTGGTTGTTCTGGCTATGCACTTCCACCAAAAGAGCGTTGTAAGACAACAATCAACCTTGGTGATGAAGAAGGCATTATCAACGTGCTTGAAGAAGACGTTGAAACAGCAGCACTTCGAGCTAAAAAGCGTTGTCCTATTTGTGAAACGGCAATGGATGCCTATCTAATCGATGATAAGCGTAAGATGCACGTATGTGGTAACAACCCGAACTGTGAAGGTTATGTGGTTGAGCACGGCGAATTTAAAGTGAAAGGCTACGATGGTCCACTTGTTGAGTGTGACAAGTGTGGTTCTGACATGGTTCTGAAGAACGGTCGTTTTGGTAAATACATGGACTGTACGAGTGAAGATTGTAAGAACACTCGTAAGATTCTGAAAAATGGCGAAGTTGCGCCACCAAAAGAAGACCCGGTGCATTTCCCTGAACTTCCGTGTGAAAATTCAGACGCGTACTTTGTTCTTCGTGATGGTGCTTCTGGTCTATTTATGGCTGCGAGCAACTTCCCTAAATCACGTGAAACACGTGCACCATTAGTGGAAGAGCTGGTTCGTTTTAAAGACCGTATCTCACCTAAGTTCCAATACCTAGCATCAGCGCCAGTTGCTGACCCTGATGGTAAGCCGACAGTGGTTCGTTTTAGTCGTAAGACCAAAGAAAACTACGTGCGTACTGAAGTAGATGGAAAACCGTCCGGTTGGACTGCGTTGTACATCGACGGTAAGTGGGAAGTTACGGATAAGCGTAAAAAGCCTAAAGAGAAATAACTGAACGTTATTGATGAAAAAGCAGCCTAATGGCTGCTTTTTTTTGATCTCAATATGACTAAATATGCAACTTGTTGAAATGGTGTTTCGTCTGCGAGAATTTATTAAATTCACATCGAAAAATAAATAATGCCAATTAATCAGATTTTCTTATGCAACTTTAACGAGAATGTAACTTAATTAAAATATTGTAACTCACAGATCAGCGTTTAGTTGTATACCTGATGTGTGTCGGGTGTTAATGTAATGTTTCGTCTGGACGGTGTAATGTGAGCTGCTTTAAGTCTTGGGAAAGCAATCAGCTTACGTACCACAGAATGGCGTATTAAAAATTGAATTCGGCCGAAAAGTCGATAACGTATATAAAACCAAGTGCAAAGAATAGTGCACACATAACAACGTTTGGCTTAGGATATTGTCACTGTATGTGAATGGATATTCGCTAAATACCGAAATAAGTGTTGGTGCTCATCCCCCAGAGGAAGATACCTCTACGAGTACTAACATCGACAAGCTATAGATATATGGAGAATAAAATGGCTGGTGTATTGGGAATGATTCTTGCTGGTGGTGAAGGCTCTCGCTTAAGACCTTTAACTGAATCTCGCAGCAAACCCTCGGTTCCTTTCGGTGGTAGTTACCGCTTAATTGATTTCGCTTTGAACAACTTCGTTAATGCTGATCTAATGAAGATCTACGTATTAACACAATTTAAGTCACAGTCACTGTTCCACCATATGAAAAAAGGCTGGAATATCAGTGGCATAACAGACCGTTTTATCGACCCAATTCCTGCGCAAATGCGTAAAGGAAAGCGTTGGTATGAAGGCACAGCAGATGCTATCTACCAAAACATGGGCTTTATGGAGTTGGAAGAACCTGATCAAGTATGTATTTTTGGTTCAGACCATATCTATAAGATGGACATCAAACAGATGCTTGATTTCCATAAAGAGAAGAAAGCGGCTCTAACAGTATCAGCATTGCGCATGCCGCTTGCTGAAGCATCAGAATTCGGTGTTATTGAGGTTGATGCTGACGGCCGTATGATTGGCTTTGAAGAGAAACCTGCAAATCCGAAGTCGATCCCGGGCGATCCAGAATCAGCGCTCGTTTCAATGGGCAACTACGTGTTCGAAGCGAAAGAGCTTTTTGCCGAACTAACGGAAGATGCTGATAGAGAAGGTTCGACACACGATTTCGGCAAAGACATTATTCCAAACATGTTCCCACGTGGTGATGTGTTTGTTTATGATTTCAGCACCAACCGTATTACTGGTGAGAAAGAAGAAGTTTACTGGCGCGATGTAGGTACGATTGACGCGTACTGGCAAGCGCACATGGACCTTCTTAAGAAAGATGCGCCATTCTCGCTATACAACCGTAAATGGCCTCTACACACTTATTACCCGCCACTACCACCAGCTACGTTTACTGATTCGGCAAATGGTCGAATTCAGATCATTGATAGCCTTGTGTGTAGCGGTAGTTATGTACGTGGTTCGCGTATTGAAAAGAGTGTACTGGGCTTCCGCAGCAATATCGCATCAGCGTGTGATATTAGCGAAAGCATCTTACTCGGTGATGTAAAAGTGGGTGAGGGTTGTATCTTGCGCCGCGTTATCATTGATAAAGACGCAGATATCGCACCGGGTACACAGATTGGTGTAAATCTGACAGAAGACAAAAAGCATTACCACGTATCTGACGATGGTGTCGTAGTGATTTCTAAAGGAGCACGAGTTGGTTACTAAGACTCTCTCGGTACTTTTTGTAGCGTCTGAAGTTGAAGGCTTGATTAAAAGTGGTGGCTTGGCTGATGTAGCCAAGGCACTGCCGAAAGCGTTGCAAACACTCGAACAGGACGTTCGAGTGACTATCCCCGCATATAGAAACATTCCAAACATTGATTCAGCAGAAGTTATTTTATCGACTGAACTCGATCATTGGCCTCATACGGCTTATCAAGTTAAAAAACTGAGCGTAGAAGGCGTTCCAGTTTTTGGTATTGAATGTGCCAAGTATTTCGACCGCCCGGAAATGTACGCAGAAAACAATCAAGCTTATGCTGATAACGGAGAGCGCTTCTCGTTCTTTAGTGCAGCCTGTCTTGATATGCTTCCTAAGCTTGGTTTCCAACCGGATATCATTCATGCAAATGACTGGCATACTGGTTTCGTTCCTTTCTTGCTTAAATCGCGTTATCAACAACACGATTTCTTTGAAAATACGCGCAGTGTTATTTCGATTCACAATGCGGTTTTCAAAGGTGTGTTCGCCTACGATGAACTTCAATTCCTGCCAGAGATGCACCGTTACCATGCGCCTGAAGCTTCAGTGAGTGACACTCATGTCACTATGCTAAGAGCTGGAGTGATGTGTGCGGATAAAGTGAACGCAGTAAGTCCTACCTATGCAGAAGAGTTGAAAACGGAATTAGGTAGCCACGGTATGGCTGCAGAATTCCAACACAGATCTGCTGATCTGTTCGGCATTTTGAATGGGTGTGATTATGGGGCTTGGAATCCGGAAACTGATGCTTTCCTTCCTCGTAAATACAAAGCGACCAAGCACAGCATGGCTCGCGGAAAATCAGCTTGTAAGCAAAAACTGCAACAAGATGTAGGTTTACCCGTTGCCGATTGCGCGGTTTATGGCATGGTTTGTCGCTTGACGAATCAAAAAGGTGTTCATTACTTACTGCCTATCATCGAACAGTTTTTGAAAAATGATCTTCAGATCGTGATTGTCGGTACTGGCGATCCGGTTTTGGCGAGTCAATTGAAAGAGCTATCAGCGCTTCACTCAGATAAGTTCTCGTTCGTAGAAGCGTACAATAATGAACTTGCGCACTTGGTTGAAGCAGGCTCTGATTTCTTCTTGATGCCTTCGGAATTTGAACCGTGTGGCTTAAACCAAATCTACAGCATGGCTTACGGTACTTTGCCGATTGTTCGTTCTGTGGGAGGTTTAAAAGACAGCGTGAATGATTACGATGAAGATCCTGAAGTCGCGACTGGGTTTGCTTTTGAAGAGCCAACACCGCAGGCGTTATTGGCTGTGTTACATCGTTCATTACTGCTTTATGCACAAAACCCATCTGAAATTAAGCGTGCTCAGCTTTATGCGATGCAGCAAGATTTTAGTTGGGAAGATGCGGCTAAAGAATACCTAGCTATGTATCATTCAGCATTTTAACTTGTTGACTTAGCTTTAAAATTAGCGGGCGGGCAACAACAGCTCGTAATAAATGAAGGCGCTCTAATTGTTGAGTGCCTTTTTGTTTCCTGGTCAGAGCACATCACGTTTACGAAGACAAAGCTTGCAAACTCATTTTTGTCAGGTAGAAAAGGTGAGGTAGGTATTCACATGACTAATGATAGGTTTGACACTATTATCACTTAAAGTTCTTAATAGCGTGGTATCCTTAGTCATCGCCTCGTGATGAGGCATAGCTCCATTCCAATAATTAAAGCGATAGGTATGTCTGAGAGTTTACTATTTCATAAAACATTTACTCACCCTACGAGCGATGAGTGGGTTGTATTTGTGCATGGCGCAGGAGGCAGTTCCTCCATCTGGTTCAAGCAGATCAAAGCGTATAAACAGCATTTCAACTTACTTCTCATTGATCTGAGAGGGCACGGTAAATCAGACAATATACTTAAAGGGCTGATTTCGAATCGTTATACGTTCAAATCGGTGACGCTTGATATTCTTAAAGTGTTAGACCATCTTAAGATCCGTTCTGCACATTTCGTTGGCATGTCTTTGGGCACGATTATTGTGCGTAACGTTGCCGAACTGGCGGCTGGCCGTGTACGTTCAATGGTACTGGGTGGCGCTGTCACCAAGCTAAACACTCGCTCTCAAGTGTTAATCAAGTTGGGTAACCTCAGCAAGCACATCATTCCTTACATGTGGTTATACAGCCTTTTTGCTTATGTTGTGATGCCACAAAAAAGCCAAAAAGAGTCTCGTCACCTTTTTATCCGCGAAGCCAAAAAACTGTGCCAGAAAGAATTTAAACGCTGGTTTATCTTAACGGCTGATGTAAACCCCTTGATGAAATATTTTAAAGATAGAGAGCTACCAATACCGACTCTTTATTTGATGGGTGAACGTGACTACATGTTTATTAAGCCGGTAAAAGAAATGGTTGCAGCGCATGAATCGAGTGAGCTAGTAGAAATCCCGAATTGTGGACACGTGTGTAACGTGGAAAACCCTGAAGAGTTTAATCAGCGTTCGATTGCGTTTATTCAAAAACAAATTCAGTGATTTTCTAGGCGTGAAATCAAAGATGATGAGTTAATCGAATTGAAATAAAAACGGGAAGCTAACTTTAGCTTCCCGTTTTTAATTGGAGGAGGTATCTGACCGAATCGTTCTATCAGGTCACTGAAACCCTGCTATTCAGGTGAGGCAGCACCGCACTGCCAGCAAGAGCCGAATTGCGCTTCGTTGACTTCATGACACTCACCACAACGCCACTCTTCATAGATGATCGAATCTTGCTGCTTTTGGTAGTCATTGACGAGCATGCGAGCTTTACTGGCCAATTCTGGCTCATATAACCATACGTAAGGGTCAGTTTCTTCAGTGAATGGGATTTCCCCCTTTAATCCGAACAACCCCTCACCACGGACTTCACAGGCAATATTCTCGCTTTCTAACAATCCACAGATGATATGAGCTTCTGTCGGATTCGATGCACTGAAGATTTTCATTGAAATAGAACCTTATTCGGCTATCTGTGTTGTTTAGATATTATAAACTATTCTGCTATATACATTATTCAGCTACGGGTGCTGAGCGAAACTTACCCATCAACCATTTAGCCACTATTGGGAATATCCCCAATAATGCAAATGACAATAGTACTGAAGGGGAGACGATGCCCGAAAGTGAATCAATTTCTGCGAGCTGAGTACCAGCATTCAAGAAAACCGCCGTCCCCGGTAACATCCCGATTTGACTCGTAATGTAGTAACGACTCACTGACATCGGTGTTAGACCCATCAATAGGTTGATAAGGAAAAATGGGAATACAGGAATCAGACGCAGAGAAAACAGGTAAAATGCGCCGTCTTTTTCAACCCCCTTGTTAATCGTCGCCAATTTGTCACCAAACTTGGTTTGAATCCAGTCACGCAACAGGTAACGGCTACTTAAGAAAGCTAAGGTCGCACCGATCGCACTTGCGAAAGATACCAGTAGCAAGCTGTTCCAGAAGCCAAATAGCGCGGCCCCTAATAAGGTTACAACAGCGGCACCAGGAATGGAGAAAGCCGTAATCATGACATACGCGACAAAATAGATAGCGGCAGCCGCAATAAAGTTGCTGTCAATGTAGTCATTTAACACAGCTTGTTGGGCCTTAGCATTTTCAAGCGTTAAGTATTGGCCGAAATTGATGCCTAACAAGACGATGGTTACGACCAACACAATACCCAATATCATTTTCTTACTCATTGATACTTCCTCTAAATTTTCAATGCATACCGATAGTATAGATAGACAGGCAAAGCATAGATTAACTTTCACCAGATATAAAAAAAGCCGCAGTAAATGCGGCTTAGTTATGTATATAGATTGCACTGACAATGTTAATTGACGCGATTGATAAGCTCCTCGCGACGCTGCTGCGGTATAACAGACCAATGTGTACCATTGATCGCGCCTTCTAGCGCCCAAAGTAGTTCAATACTGACAGAAGACGCATGCGATTCTTTGATGGCGTTAAATGCGTTTACAGAGCCAGATTCATATAAACGTTCTACAGAATCGATCCCTGCCTTTTTCAACATACGCTCGGTAGCGAGTCGAAGATTAGGCAGATCTTTGAGTCGGGTCGGCTTAGCAGAAGACTGCTCAGCTTTTTCTTCTTTAGCAAAACCTAGAGACGTGGTTGCAAGCTGCAAGATTTTCTCTTGGTCTTGCCAGAGGCCTTCAGGTAAAGCGAAATATTTAGTAACGACAGGGAAACCACGTTTTTTGTAGACGTAAGGTTGAAACCCTTGTTGTTCGAATTGTTTCGTTGTGCCTTTGTCTGCGCGTATGTGCAACTGGTCATTTACAACCAGAGCAAACATAGTGTCATCAGCAAAAAGACCGAAGCCACCAAACATTGAGCGTGATTTTATTTTTCCTAGGGACTCAAATAACTTCATCGAGTCCTTTAGTATCGGTTTATCCATGTTATTTATCTCGGTGTATTTGAACTACGCCACCAAATAAGCAGGTCCGAGAGATTAGCAAAATGTTGCAATTAAATTGTCAATAAGCCGTAAATTACTAAATTATTAGTAGTTACTGCATTTTGCCATCGGTAACCCCGCTACCATACCAACGAGTGGTTTAGGCCGGAAGCTTTGCGTCTCACTCTTTCGAGTGGTTTGCCCTGTGCGTGACTGATTGAATAGAATAAAGTTTTTGTTGAATGAAGCTCACACTTGATATTTCAAAATGTGATACTGCTTCAATTAATGATCTTTCCGTTGTGCATCTGGGTTCATTATAGTTGCTGATAAAAAAAGCGCACCTAAAGGTGCGCTTGATGAAATTAAACTCGAATTATCAATTAATTTAACGTCTTAACTGTACTTCGTTCAACAATTTCAGGGTGCATTTCGAAGACGCGTTTTTCGTGGTCTTTGTCTTTGATGCGCTCCAATAGAATTTCGAATGCATTCTTACCAACACGACGTTTTGGTTGGTGAACTGTCGTTAACGGCGGAGAGAAGTATTCAGCGAGTTCGATGTTGTCGTAACCGATCACTGAGATATCTTCAGGAATGCGGATGCCTTTTTCTTGCAGTCGGCTCATTAAGCCGAGTGCCATTGTGTCGTTAAAGCAGAATACCGCCGTTGGACGATCTTCCATCTCAACGATTTGTTCTGCAGCAAGAACAGCCGTATCACACTCGAAGTTGCCTTCGATGATCATATTGTCATCGGCAGAAATTTTAGCTTCGTTAAGTGCGCGCTTGTAACCGGCAATACGTTCAACACATGCTGCTTTGTCTAAGTGGCCACTTAAACATGCAATCTTAGAGTGACCGCGTTCAATAAGGTATTTGGTCGCTAGGTAGCCACCTTCTTCAGAGTTATCGATGATCTTATCAGCTTGAGAACTCTCTGGGCCCCAGTCCATAATAACTTTAGGGATGTCAGCGTGACGGTCTAACATCTCTCTTAGTTCTTCAGTTAGGTCAGAACACATAACTAAGATGCCATCTACACGTTTCTCTGCAAGCATTCGAATGTAGTCACGTTGCTTCTCATAGATACCGCCCGTATTACACAGGATCAAAGTGTAACCTTGACGGTAGCAGTAGCTCTCAACACCATCGATAACTTCAGAGAAGAATAGATTAGTTGATTGAGTCACTAGCATGCCGATGGTGCGTGTTGTATTACACTTCAAGCTACGAGCAACAGCACTTGGTGCATAGTTCAGTTCATCTACGGCTTTGTTTACTTTTTCTTGCGTTGCTTCTGCAACAAAGCGAGTTTTATTGATTACGTGAGAAACGGTTGTTGTTGATACGCCGGCTAAGCGAGCGACATCTTTTATAGTGGCCATGGTTTTATCCTATTAGAAGCTACTTTCCCAAAGTACGGAATAAAGTAGCCGTTAAGCTACCTAACTAAGAGCTTAAATTTGTAGGGCTCTTTGGGTACTAAAAGTGCTAAAAAACAAAAAACCGCTATTGAGCGGCTTGTCTTAACACCGAAATGCTCAAAACTATAATAAGCATAGCATTTCGTGAATGTTTCATATTTTATCGTTTGCGGTCACAATTTTAGACTGACTAGAAATTACTCGCAATAAAATTCACCCGGAAATCCGGGTGAATTGTCACATTCTTCTGAATTTATTTAACGAGTCATCCAATAAGCTATTCACCAGCTAAATATTGAGTGTCTAATTGACAGAATGCGAGTAGCAACGATGAGACGGAGGCGTAGAAACCGAATTCATCAACGTCATGACATTTCACGTTGAACTTTGGTAACCAAGTCAGCAGTTGTTGTTCGATAAACTGCTGTTGAGCGGCAAATGAATTCTCTAGTTCTTCTTCAATATTCGTTTCGTTTGAACGAATGATCAAGTTACCAAGGAAATCGAGTTCGATAGCAATGTGGTCTGCTGGCTCTTTTAGATCTTGGTTCACAACTAAGTTGTGCTTAGCCATGATCTCTTCCATATCTTTTGCTGGCTTATCATTCAAAAGGCCAGTTTCGCCGATATACATTGAAGCGTAAGGAAGAGCGCCGTGCTTATCTGTCTTTAAGAAAAGATCGCAAAAGTCTGCAGACAGTTCTAGCTGAGCATCTTCACGAGTTTGTAGGCGGTTCAGCGCATCCACTAACTTATCAATCGCTGGCTTTAGTGTCTCATTTTCGCCTAAACCAGTTAGGAAAGAACGAATTTCAACAGAGTGGTAGTGATCGAGTTCTTCTTGAGTGAGCTCTTTGGCAAATAAGCTTGATAGCCACCAGTATATTTCTGCTCTTTGCTCGTTGAACGCTTTCGTATCTTTCATTTGTTAGATCCTGACTTAGTCTTGTGATGTTGCTTATATGCATCTTGAAGTCACTTGGGCATAAGCACACCAAGGCTGAATAACAAGGTTATTTGCGAAACGCAAAGTTACTCGTTAGTAGTAATGCCTATATTGAATTGCGATGGACGATAAATAGCAAGGTTTAAGATTGTCTTGTATCAAAAAAAATCCATGTTTCTGGCTTTTATCTTCTGTACCACTAGAATTGTTACTAGTTATGAATAGAATAGTCACTGAAACTATTAAATAAGAAAAGTGGTGTAGATGAGCTATCACGTATTAGTCGTAGAAGATGATGTGGTAACCCGCAGTAAACTGGTTGGATACTTCCAGAACGAGGGTTACACAGTGAGCGAAGCAGAAAGCGGCGCTCAAATGAGAAACGTGTTAGAAGAAAACAACGTTGACCTCATTATGCTGGACATCAACTTACCAGGCGAAGATGGATTGATGCTAACTCGCGAATTACGCAGTCAATCAGACATTGGAATTATTTTAGTTACTGGACGCACGGATAGCATCGACAAGATCGTAGGCCTTGAAATGGGCGCTGACGATTACGTTACTAAACCCTTCGAACTTCGCGAGTTATTAGTTCGAGTTAAAAACCTACTTTGGCGTATCTCTGCTGCTCGTAAAACAGCAGCGGGCGCTGTAGAAGAAACATCAGATGAGTCTGTGGTTCGTTTTGGTGAGTGGACATTTGATATCCCTCGTCGTGCGTTAAGCAAGAACGGCGAACCAGTGAAACTGACCAAAGCAGAATACGAACTGCTAGTGGCGTTGTCTTCTTACCCTAATCAAGTATTAAGCCGCGAACGTATTTTGAATATGATTAGCCACCGAGTGGACGCGCCTAATGACCGTACTATCGACGTATTGATTCGTCGCATGCGTGCTAAAATGGAATTCGACCCTAAGAACCCACAAATCTTTGTGACGGTTCACGGTGAAGGTTACATGTTCGCTGGTGATTGATTTCCTTCGGGAGTGATTAATCAACAACGACATTTAAACGTAAAAAGCCGAGACATCATTGATGTCTCGGCTTTTTTATTACTTAGCTTTTATTGTTAACGACCAGAAAATCTATAAATATTTGGCGACTCGTCTGCTCATATGAGTTTAAAGATTCAATAGGGTTACTGAGGCTGGGCCGCAGAAACGTCACCGTCATCTTCAACTAAGCTGGAAGCTTCTGGAATAACCGGCTCTTCAACAATGTCATTGCTTGTATCTAGCCAATCACGCAGGCTTTGCCAAACTAATCCCATAGTTTCGTGCCAGTAACGCTCAGTCTGCTCAAGGTATAGCGCTTTCGGCATGTACTTTTCCCACGGCTCAACTATACCTTCTTGTGCAAGGTAGTTAGTTGGTGCCGGCAGTGGTTTCATTCCAGCAGCATTGAATTCGTTCAGTGCGCGAGTCATATGGCTCGCTGAAGTCACCAACACCATTCTTTTATTCTTAACGAACGCAGCGGCTTGGCGGGCTTCTTCCCAAGTGTCTTTTGCGGTTTCAAGCAGAATGATGTCGGGCTTTGCTACGCCAAGTGCTAAAGCCACTTTAGCCATCATTCTTGCGTTACTTACTTCAGTGCCTGCGCCATAGCCAGACAAAATGAGTTTTGCACCAGGGTAGAGGCGTAGAATACGAATCCCTTCACTTAAACGCATCAGGCCGGTGCGGCTAAGTTCTGATGTCGGTGGAATTTGGTCGTCTACGACGTGACCACTTCCAAGAACCATCACGTAATCGACGGTTTCATCGACAGGTAAAAATGCGGTGTGTTGCCTTTCCATTGGCATTAAAAGTTGACTAGAAACTGGCTGGAAAGCGATTAGGAAAATACCACATAGGGCTGAGAGGGTGATTAGGCAACCAGTCTTCCTTTTGGTAGTAAACATCACTAGGGCTAAACCCAGAAAAGCGAGAATTAACATTGCTGGCAGTGGCATCAATAGCGAAGACACTACTTTTTTCAGCTCAAACATATCCGAATAGTCCGAAAAAACATCACTTAGTAGTAAAAAGAGACATCGCCTCTTTATTCCTGAAATTCCTGTGACAGAATAGCAGGCACGATAGGACATAATAACTCAAGTAGCCGTGACTGAAGACCGTAATTTCGACGATATTGCCCACAAATTTGCAAAAAATATTTACGGCTCTGACAAAGGAGAGATCCGTCAGATCATCGTATGGGAAGATTTAGAACAAGCTTTGAGCAAGTTTGAGCAATCAGCTTCGCCGCTGCATGTGCTTGATGCTGGAGGCGGACTTGCGCAGATGTCGCAAAAAATTGCCGCGCTTGGGCATAACGTTTCTCTTTGTGACCTCTCTTCTGAAATGTTGAAGCTCGCAGAAGAAAGTATCAGCGGAGCGGGTTTGCTAGAGCAATATCGATTTATTCATTCACCAGTACAAAAAGTCGCAGAACATCTCGATGAGAAAGTCGATTTTGTGATGTTTCATGCCGTAATGGAATGGTTAGCCGATCCTAAAGAGGCACTTGATTTATTGCTTGAACAAGTTAAACCGGGTGGCGTCGCCTCGATAATGTTTTACAACCACCACGGATTAGTCCTGAAAAATGTGATTTGTGGCAACATTCCTCATGTATTGAATGGGATGCCACATCGAAAACGGTTTAAGCTGCAACCACAAAAAGGCTTGAAGCCGGAAGAGGTTTATCAATGGATAGAAGACGCTGGTCTAGAAATCTGTGGTAAATCAGGCATTCGCTCTTTCAGTGACTACATAGGTAATATGGAGTACATGGGAGATTACCAATTTGAAGATGTATTGGAACTGGAAAAACAGCTATGTCGCCAAGAGCCATATCTGTCACTAGGCCGTTATATTCACGTTTGGGCTCAAAAACCTGCGCAATAACAGCGGTGAATGTGGTAAAAGAAGCCACAACATGCGCTATGCAATCGTAAGAAGCCCGCGTCATAAAGAAATAGGCGTCATATCTAATACATTCGATATGACGAAGAACAGTAACAGGAACCACAATGAGTGAAATGACTCAAACTGCCGAAGAGCAGCCAATTGATGAGTTGGTGGGCTGGGTCAAGCAGCATGATTTTTCATTAAACTTGCCACCAGAGCGCTTAGCATTTTTGATTGCTATCGCAGTACTAAGCAATGAAAGGTTCGATGAAGAGTTGGGCGAGGGTGAACTGCACGATGCATTTACCATCGTCACTCGACTGTTTGAAGATACTGGCGAAGCGTCCGCGTTTCGTGCCAACAATGCCATCAACGAGTTAGTTAAACAGAAGTTGATTAGCCGCTTTACTAGCGAAATCACCGATGGTGCGAGTATTTATCGCTTATCACCATTGGCGATTGGTATTTCAGATTATTACTTACGCCACCGTCAGTTCTCTAAGTTGAAACTGTCTATCCAGCTTTCAATGGTTGCGGACGAGATGGCAAAAGCCATTGAAGCAGCACAAAAAGGCGGAACTCCAGGACATTGGAGAAAGAATGTTTACGGCGTGCTCAAGTATTCTGTTGGTGAAATTTTCGATCAGATTGATCTTAACCAACGTGTTATGGATGAGCAGCAGCAAACCGTTAAACAGCAAATTGCCGACCTTTTAAACAAGGATTGGCGAGAGGCGATTAACAACTGTGAAACCTTGCTTTCAGAAACCTCGTCCACACTAAAAGAATTGCAAGACACCTTGCAAGCGGCGGGGGATGAACTGCAAACACAGATCCTCGATATTCAAGAAATTGTTTACGGTGACGATGAACTCGAGTTCGTTGGCGAAACCCTGTTCGGCTTGCAGATGAAGCTAGACCGAATCACCAGTTGGGGCCAACAAGCCATCGATTTATGGATCGGCTACGACCGCCATGTTCACAAGTTCATCCGTACCGCGATTGATATGGATAAAAACCGCGCCTTTAGCCAGCGCTTGCGTCAGTCAGTCACTGACTACTTTGATGCGCCTTGGTTATTGACCTACGCCGATGCTGAGAAGCTGACGGATCTTCGTGATGAAGCGCTTATGCTTCGTGATGACGAAGTGATGGGACAAGCACCAATCGACGTAGAGTACGAAGAATTTGAGCAAGTGAATGACCTGCTTTCAGATCGAATTGCAGAGATGTTAAAAGCTCACAAACAGCAAGGCGCGCCAATTGATCTTGGCCTTGTGTTACGCGATTACCTCGCTGCACACCCTCGCACACACCATTTTGATTTAGCCAGAATTGTTGTCGACCAAGCCGTACGCTTAGGTTACTCAGAGTCTGACTATCAGGCTATTCAGCCAGATTGGCAGGCAATCAACGATTTCGGTGCAAAGGTACAAGCAAATGTCATTAACAAGTACTGATGATTACATGCCAGAGAAACTGGTAAAAGCGATAGCGAACCCACTGTTCCCTGCGCTAGATAGCATGCTGCGTTCAGGCAAGCATGTTTCAACAGAAGATCTAGATAACCACGCGTTGCTGTCTGATTTTGAAGTTGAGCTTCAGCATTTCTATCAACGCTACAATACGGAACTGGTAAAAGCGCCGGAAGGTTTCTTTTACTTGCGTCCGCGTTCTACGTCTCTGATTGGTCGTAGTGTGTTGTCTGAGCTCGACATGTTGGTTGGCAAGGTGTTGTGTTTCTTATACCTAAGCCCAGAACGTCTGGCTCATGAAGGTATCTTCACCAATCAAGAACTGTTTGATGAATTGATGTCGTTAGCGGATGAGAAAAAACTCATGAAGCTAGCAACCAACCGTGCATCTGGTTCTGACTTAGATAAAGAAAAGCTCTTCGAAAAAGTTCGTACTTCTCTGCGTCGTTTACGCCGTATCGGCATGCTGATTGCGATTGGTGAAACGGGCAAGTTCCGTATCAGCGAAGCGGTATTCCGCTTTGGCGCTGACGTTCGTGTTGGTGACGATATGAAAGAAGCGCAATTACGTCTTATCCGTGATGGTGAAGCTGTGGTGCATACCCAAGAGCCTAACCAAGGTAGCTTGTTGAATGAAGAACAAGCGGAAGCTGTATCAGAAGTAGTTGCAGACGTAAACGAAAACGGTCAACAAGACATTTTTAACGATCAAGCTGACTTTGACCTTGAGTCAAACGATGGCGAACAAACAAAAGTAGAAGGTGAAGCATGATTGAAAGAGGTAAGTATCAATCATTAACCATGGTCAACTGGAACGGCTTCTTTGCGCGTACTTTTGATATTGATGGATTGGTTACAACGCTTTCTGGCGGTAACGGTGCGGGTAAGTCGACCACAATGGCGGCATTCATCACAGCACTGATCCCTGACCAAAGCCTTCTGCATTTCCGTAACACAACGGAAGCGGGTAGCTCACAGTCATCTCGTGATAAAGGCCTTTACGGTAAGCTTCAGCCAGGCGCATGTTATGCCGCACTAGATGTTGTGAACTCTCGTAATCAGCGTCTATTGTTTGCAGTAAAACTGCAGCAAGTCGCGGGTCGTGATAAGAAAGTCGACATTAAACCGTTCGTTATCCAAGGCCTTCCAAGCCATGTGAAACCAACGGATGTGTTGATTCAGAACGTTTCAGACAGCCACGCTCGCGTATGTCAGTTGAACGACGTGAAAGCGGCGGTTGCACAATACGAAGGCACGCATTTTAAGGCCTTCTCTTCGATTGTTGATTACCACTCGCAAATGTTTGAATACGGTGTGGTACCGAAGAAACTACGTAACAGCAGCGACCGTTCTAAGTTCTACCGCCTAATTGAAGCATCACTTTACGGTGGTATCTCAAGTGCGATTACGCGTTCTCTGCGTGATTACCTGTTACCGCAAAATGGTGGTGTGAAGAAAGCGTTCCAAGACATGGAATCAGCACTACGCGAAAACCGTATGACGCTAGAAGCGATCAAAACGACTCAGTCGGATCGTGATTTGTTTAAGCACTTGATCACTGAATCTACGAACTACGTGGCAGCAGATTACATGCGCCATGCTAACGATCGTCGCAACAAGCTTGATCAAACCATGAAGTTCCGTGGTGAGCTGTTTGGTTCTCGTGAAACCTTGCTTGATCAAAACAACTTGTTGAACCGCGTTCAAGAAGAACTAGAGTTACTTGTCGATCAAGAATCAGCACTAGAGCAAGATTACCAAGCGGCTTCGGATCATCTGCAATTAGTTCAAACTGCACTTCGTCAGCAAGAGAAAATTGCCCGCTACAGCGAAGATCTAGAAGAGCTTAACGAGCGTCTAGAAGAGCAAATGATGGTGGTTGAAGAAGCTCAAGAGCGAGTACTTCTTGCTGAAGAGCAGGCAACCATCACTGAAGAAGAAGTGGATAGCCTGAAAACTCAGCTTGCTGACTACCAACAAGCATTGGATGTTCAGCAGACTCGTGCACTTCAATACCAGCAAGCGGTTCAAGCATTAGAGAAAACTAAGCAGCTACTTGGTGATGAGTCTATTACGGCAGAAAGCGCACTAACTCTGGTTTCTGAGCTAAAAGCACAAGAAGAATCAAGCACTCAAACGCTGCTGTCTACTAAACATAAACTAGACATGTCTTCTGCTGCTTCTGCGCAGTTCGACAAAGCGCTCGCTCTTGTTAAAAGTATTGTGGGTGACGTTGAGCGTAAAGAAGCGTCTCAAAGCGCTAAGCAAGCTTTAGAAAAAGGCCGTAACGCAAAACACGTTGTTGAAAATGAACAGCAGTGGCGTGCTCAGCACCGCGATATGGCTCGTGATGTGGCTCAGCAGCGTCAAGCAAAAGAGCTAGCGACTGAATACCAAAAGCAACACAACATCTCACTGACTGACGAAGCGGTTTTCGATGAAGAACGTGAACGTCATGCTATGCAGATCGAGTCTCTTGAGTACGCTCAAGAAGAGCTGCGTGAAGCGAAGAGTGAGCAACGTCGTGTACAACAAAACCACGATCAAGAGATTCAAAAACTTGAGTCTATTGCTCCAGCATGGATCACGGCAAACGATGCGCTTGAAGCATTAAGAGATCAAACCGACGCTGAGCTAGAAGATAGCCAAGCGGTGATGACTCAAATGCAACAAGTGCTTGAAGATGAGAAATCTCAAGCGGTAGCAAAAGATCAGTTGGCTACGCGCCGAGCTGAACTTGAGCACGAAATTGAGCGTTTAGCGTCTCCAGGTGGTTCTAACGATCCTCGCCTCAAAGGCCTAGCGGATACGCTTGGTGGCGTGCTGCTTTCTGAGATCTACGATGATATCACTATTGGTGATGCGCCGTACTTCAGTGCGATGTACGGCCCGGCTCGTCACGCAATTGTGGTTTCTGATCTTGATGGTATTAAAGAGAAGCTGGTGGATCTTGATGATTGTCCAGAAGACCTTTACATCCTAGAAGGCGATGTCGACGCGTTTGATGACAGTTCATTCAATGCCGATGAGCTTGAAGGCGCAGTGTGTGTTCAGCTGAACGATCGCCAAATGCGTTACTCTCGTTTCCCTGAGATCCCACTGTTTGGCCGTGCGGCTCGTGAACAACGTCTAGAGAAATTGCGCGAAGAGCGTGACGTTGTGGTTGAAAACCACGCGAAGGCAGCGTTTGACTCTCAAAAACTGAATCGCCTATACCAAGCATTCAACAGCTTTGTTGCGAAGCACCTGCACGTTGCGTTTAACGCAGACCCAGAGCAAGCACTTGCTGCGATTCGTGATAAGCGTAATCAAATTGTTCGTTCTCTGGCTGAGCTTATCTCTAAAGAGCAGCAGCAACGCAGTCAGCTTCTACAAAGCAAGCAGGCACTTGGTGCGCTAGATAAATTAGCACCAATGGTTCGTATTTTAGAAGACGAAACATTGGCTGAGCGTTTAGCTGAATTAGAAGCGCAACTAGAGCGTTTAAGTGAAGCGAAATCTTACTTGAATACGCACGGCAAGGCGCTTACTTCTCTAGAACAGTTCGTATCTGCACTAGACGCTGACCCAGAGCAATTCGAAGCTTTGGAAGCAGAGTACCGTCAAGCAGACAACGCGCTACAAACGCTAAAAGGCAAAGTGTTCGCACTGTCTGATCTGATTGAGCGTCGTCATTACTTTGCTTACGCGGATTCTGTTGATTTGCTTAATAAGAGCAGTGAACTGAGCGAGCAACTGAAAGCGAAGTTGGTTCAAGCTGAACAAGCAAGAACCAAAGGCCGCGATGGCTTGAAGCAAGCTCGCGAACAGATGAACCAATACAACCAAGTATTGGCGGCACTGAAGAGCTCACATCAAGCGAAGCAAGAAACGGTTCAAGAGTTCAAACAAGAGCTACAAGAGTTCGGCGTAAACGCTGACGAAGGCGCTGAAGAGCGTGCTGTACGTCGTCGTGACGAGCTTCAAGAGCGTCTGCACACATCTCGCAGCCGTAAGAGTGAATACGAGCGTACGATTACGTCAACTGAACTTGAGATGAAAGCACTGGCTAAGCGTCTTAAGAAAGTTCAAAAAGAGTACACCGAGCTTCGTACTTTCGTTGTTGCAGCGAAAGCGGGTTGGTGTTCAGTACTTCGTTTAGCGCGTGAGAATGATGTTGAACGTCGTCTGCATAAACGTGAACTGGCTTATCTAACGGCAGGCGAGCTTCGCTCTATGTCGGATAAATCACTGGGTGCGCTACGTCTGGCGGTAGCCGACAATGACGACCTGCGTGATTCGCTGCGTTTATCTGAAGACAACGCGCATCCAGAGCGTAAAGTTCTGTTCTACATTGCGGTTTACCAACACCTTCGTGAGCGTATTCGCCAAGATATTATTCACACGGATGATCCGGTTGAAGCAATCGAAGAGATGGAAGTGGAGCTAGCTCGACTAACAGAAGAGTTGACGCAGCGTGAAAATCGCCTGGCAATCAGCTCTGAGTCCGTAGCAAGCATCATCAAGAAAACGATTCAGCGCGAGCAGAACCGTATTCGAATGCTGAACCAAGGTTTGTCTAACATTTACTTTGGTCAGGTTAAAGGCGTACGTCTGAACGTTAAGATCCGTGAAAGCCACGAGATCTTGCTATCGGGCTTAGCGACTCAACAAGAGCAGCATAAAGACTTGTTCGAGACGACTCGCTTCACCTTCTCTGAAGCAATGGCGAAGTTGTTCCAACGTGTGAACCCACACATCGACATGGGTCAACGTTCTCCGCAAGTTCTGGGTGAAGAGCTACTGGATTACCGTAACTACCTAGAGCTAAGTGTGGAAGTTAACCGTGGTTCAGACGGCTGGCTACAAGCGGAATCGGGTGCACTTTCTACCGGTGAGGCGATCGGTACTGGTCAATCTATCCTATTGATGGTTGTTCAGAGCTGGGAAGAAGAGTCTCGTCGACTGCGTAGCAAAGACATCGTTCCATGTCGTTTGTTGTTCCTTGATGAAGCAGCTCGTCTGGATGCGAAATCTATCTCTACCTTGTTCGAACTGTGTGACCGTTTAGGTATGCAACTTTTGATTGCAGCACCAGAGAACATTAGCCCTGAGAAAGGCACAACCTACAAACTGGTTCGTAAGGTCTTTAAAGATCACGAGCACGTACATGTTGTTGGCCTGCGCGGTTTTGCTCAAAACAAACCGGCATCCCCAGTTCAAGAGCTTATTGAAGAAGCTGAGCAATAACCTTGATAGCCGAGTCATAGCCTTGATAGCCGAGCAATAAGCTTGATAACTGAGTTATAAGCTCGAAAGCGACTCAATGATATTTGTACAAAGTCCCTAATCAATAGGGGCTTTTTTGTATCTTGAATCTAATTTCCTCAACTGAACTCCTCTCGCCTAATTCTTTTATCGATACTGATAAGACCACTCATACCTTGTGGTTATTATCAATGGAACTTGTTTGAGGTCACACGCACAAAACCACAAATAATGTATGGTAATGACATAGATTTAATAATATTAATAATATTGTATTACTTAAATTTTAATTGTTGATAACTCGCGTGTGCGAAAGGTAAAGGTAGGACTTAGGTATGATTCAAATCGTGATTGATGGGAAATATCGAATCGTCGAGCAAGGACAAACCGTTCTTGAAGCGGCAAAAACATGTGGTTTGGAAATCCCATCTTTATGTGGTTTGAACAAAACAGCGGATAAAGTGCCGTGTGATTTGTGTGTCGTTGAAGTTGATGGCGTTGGTGTTACTCGCTCTTGTGAGCTTGAAGTGTCTAATGGGTTGAATATTACCACTCAGTCAAAACAGTTAACGAATCATCGACAAGAAGCGTTGAATCGCATTATGACCGATCATTACGCTGACTGTGAGGCGCCATGCCAAACAGCCTGTCCTGCTGGGGTCGACATCCAATCTTACCTGCACCATATTGCTCAAAATGATCACATCAAAGCGATTGAAGTGATCAAAAAGACATTGCCAATGCCGCTTTCAATTGGTCGTGTGTGTCCTGCTTTCTGTGAAACCGAATGTCGTCGTAACTTGGTCGATGAATCCATTGCGATTCGCCAACTCAAACGACACGCTGCCGATGCGGATCTAGCGGCTCAAGAGAGCTACATGCCAGCGAAGAAACCAAATAAAGGCAAGAGCATTGCTATTGTTGGTAGTGGCCCCGGTGGGCTTACGGCGGGTTATTACCTATCTAACGAAGGCTATGAAGTCAGTGTCTATGAGTCGATGCCCAAAGCGGGTGGTTGGCTGCGTTACGGTATCCCTGAATATCGCTTACCTAAGTCGATTCTAGATAAAGAAATCGAGTTGATGTGTCGCAACGGAATGGTGGTTGAGTGCGGTAAAAAACTCGGTGTTGATTTTACACTGTCTGATTTAAGTAACGATTTTGATGCGGTTTGTTTAGCCGTTGGCGCATCACAAGCGGTTGAAATGAATTACCCGGGTAGTGAACTCGGAGGTTGTTATTTGGGTGTCGATTATCTGAAAGATTACGTGACCGATCAGCAGTACGTCACTGGTAAAAAGGTTGCCGTGATCGGTGGCGGTAATACAGCGATTGACTGTGCTCGAACCGCAGTTCGTGATGGCGCGGATACTACGCTGATTTATCGTCGTACTCGAGATGAGATGCCAGCAGAAGATTACGAAATCGAAGAAGCTGAACATGAGGGTGTGAAGTTCCACTTCTTAACCAACCCTGCAGAAAACATAGCCGATGAAAATGGTCATGTATCAGAAATACGATTAGAACGAATGGCTTTGGGTCCTGCTGATGCTTCAGGCCGCCGCAGCCCTAAACCAACTGGCGAGTTCTTTGTTGAAGCGTTTGATACGGTTATTGCTGCCGTGTCGCAAAAGCCTGATCTGAGCTTTATGGACAATGAAGCGATTGATATTCCTCTTACTCGTTGGAATACCGCAGATGCTGATCCACAAACCATGCATACCGGAACCGGAAATATTTTCAGTATTGGTGATTTCCGACGCGGCCCTGCAACCGCAGTCGAAGCGGTGGGGGATGGGCGTATTGCTGCACAAGCGATCGATCGCTTCTTCCATGGTGATATGGAAAATATTCCGGCTAAACCGTTTAACTCAAGAAAGCACAAACAGCTCAAAGCGGTGGATCCTGAGCAATACAAATCTATACAACGCATGGCGCGCAAGATCATGCCTGAGCTAACGCCCGAACAGCGTGAACAAAGCTTCGATGAAGTAGAAACAGGGTTTGATAATGCCGATGCAATCGCTGAAGCTGCAAGATGTCTAGAGTGTGGCTGCCAAGCTAATACAGATTGCGACCTACGAGACTACTCGACTGAATACAAAGCAACGCAAACCCATCCTGAATACAAAATCGATGTGGCTTCGAATGAGAGTTGGCAGGCGATTCGTGCTGAAGAAGCGAAGGTCGGGTTAACAAGACAAAAATTTTCGGCCGATGACAGTTCTGAGTTCATTATCTTTGACGCCAACCGCTGTATCAGTTGTGGCCAGTGTATCCAAGCCTGTCGCGAACAGAATGTTCATGGCGTTCTAAGCTTCATGAACCAATCCGATGGCAAACCTGCATCAAGACCCGAATGTCGCCCTAACTTTGGGGCGGACAAGACCTTAATGGGCGACTCAAACTGCGTTCAATGTGGATCGTGTATTCAGGCGTGTCCAACCGGTGCAATGGTGGATGCTCGCGACAGAAAGCAGGGAGACACAGACGTACTCAAGAAAGTCGATACCATCTGCACCTATTGCGGTGTCGGCTGCAAGCTAACCATGCATATCGATGAGCAGAAAAACAAAATCCGCTATATCGAAGGCGGAGACTCTCCGGTTAATGAAGGCATGTTGTGTGTTAAGGGACGATTTGGCTTCGATTTTGTGGGCAGCGATGCGCGTTTAACCACACCATTAATTCGTAAAGATGGCTGGTTGCAACCTGCAAGTTGGGATGAGGCAGTTAAGCTTATTGCCGAGAAGTTTACTGCGATTAAGCAAGGCTTTGGCAGTAACGCTTTAGCGGGGTTCTCGTCGGCGAAAACCACCAATGAAGATAACTATGCCTTCCAAAAATTCATACGTCGTGAACTCGGTACCAATAACGTCGATCACTGTGCGCGCCTTTGTCACGCATCTACTGTTACTGGTTTAGAGGCTTCGCTAGGTAGCGGGGCGATGACCAATGATATTCCAAGCATCAAGCACTCAGATGTGATCTTTATTATTGGCTCCGACACCACGTCAGCACACCCAATTATTGGCTCGCATATCAAGCAAGCTGTGAGACATGGTGGAGCGAGATTGATCGTTGCCGATCCAAAACGAATCGATATTGCTGACCATGCTGAACTTTATTTAGCGCACCGACCGGGTACTGATGTAATGTTGATCAATGGTGTGATGCAGCAAATCATCAAACACGGTTGGTACGACCAAGAGTATATCGAAGACCGTGTGGATGGCTTTGATACCTTGCTTCAAGAGGTAATGTCACCAAGCTATTCACTAGACAAAGTGGAGCTGGTAACTGGCGTTAAAGCGGAAGACATCTTCGCAATGGCGCGATTGATTGGTACAGCAGAGCGTACAGCGGTGTACTACTCGATGGGCATTACGCAACATACCACTGGTCACGATAACGTTCGATCAATCGCTAACCTACAGCTCTTGTGTGGCAATATCGGAATTGAAGGCGGCGGTATCAACCCATTACGTGGTCAATCCAATGTTCAGGGTGCGTGTGACATGGGCGCATTGCCAAATAACCTTCCGGGTTATCAGAAAGTGTACAACCCAATGGTTCGTCAAAAATTCGCGATGGAGTGGGGTGTTTCTGACCTACCGGCTGAAACAGGCTTAACGTTGACCGAAATTATTGATGGAGCGTGTCATCGAGATGTTCGTGGTCTGTACGTAATGGGCGAGAACCCAGTGCTGAGTGACCCGAACCAAGCGCATGTGATTGAAGGTCTTGAAGCGTTAGATTTCCTCGTGGTTCAAGATATTTTCTTAACCGAAACCGCTCAATATGCCGATGTGGTGCTACCGTCTTGCTCGTTTGCTGAGAAGTCTGGTCATTTTACTAATACCGAGCGTCGTGTTCAGCGTATTAACCCGGCGGTATTGCCTCCAGGTGAAGCGAAAGAAGATTGGGTGATTATCCAAATGTTGGCTAATGCGATGGGCGGCAATTGGGAATATGACTCGGTTGCTGATATCACCAATGAGATAGCGCGTGTCACGCCACAGTATGGTGGTTTACGTTGGGAGAACATTACGGTGAACGGCGTGCAATGGCCAAGTAATAAGAACAACCCTGATGGCACACGTATCATGCACCAGACCCAATTTACGCGTGGGCGTGGTCAAATGGAGGCGATTCCGTTTAGATACGCTGCTGAGCTACCGGATGCGGAATACCCGTTAGTATTAACGACAGGCCGTATTCTAGAACAGTTCCACACCGGAACCATGACACGTAAAACAAAAGGGTTGGATAACTTAGCAGGGCCGCGTGCCATGGTGAGTGTTCATGATGCTGAAGCGCTAGGTATCTCGAATGGTCAGATGCTTAAGGTCTCAACACGTCGTGGTGAAATCGAAATCGCGGCCTTTGTGACTAAACGAATGCAAAAGGGTGTGGTATTTATTCCATTCCATTTTGTTGAATCACCAGTTAACCGTTTGACTACCACAGCGACTGATCCACACGCGAAGATCCCTGAATTTAAGGTGGCGGCTGTGCGTATTGATCCTATTCGTGAGCCTGAGTGTGAAGTAACAGAGGCTTAATCATATTAGCTCGGTGAAGACGGCTGGCATTAAAAAGCCGCGTAACTCTCAGAGTTATGCGGCCTTTTTATCGAGCTAGATTCAGTATCAATAACTGAGTCGTTTCGCTTTAATTTAGATGAGCTTAGTTTTGAACAATTTCGCTACCGTGAACACCAAATTGCTTAGCAGCGTAGGCAACGCGCTCTGCTGGTTTTGGGTATTCAGCCGGTGTGCCCAGGTTTTCAATATGATGCAAGCGAGGTAATAAACCTGCGCCGTTTGCAATCTGTATTGCTAATCCAGGGCGAGCGTTTAGCTCCAGTACCATCGGGCCTTCTTCTTGGTCTAAAACCATGTCCGTACCCATGTAACCAAGGCCTGTCATTTCCCAAGCACTTGATGCAAGTGTCAGCAGCTTTTCCCAATGGGGTACTTGTAGTAGCGCCAACTCTTTACCCGTATCTGGGTGGTGAGTCACTGGGTGGTCAAATTGAACCGCACGAACGGCTTTACCCGTAGCGATACAAATACCTACGCCCACAGCACCTTGGTGCAAGTTAGCTTTACCATCAGAAGCCGAAGTCGATAGACGCATCATCGCCATTACAGGGTAGCCCTTGAATACAATGATTCGTACATCTGGTACACCCTCGTAACTGAAGCCGTCAAAACACTCGTCAAACTTGATGAGGTTTTCAACTACAGCAACATCGTTCTTACCACCGAGTGAGAAAAGACCCGCGAGAGCGTTACTGATGTGGCGCTCTACGTCTTCTTCATTGATAGTCGAACCCGATGGCTTGGTGTAAACGCCGTCCTTGTGAGAAGTCACAACAAGGATACCTTTACCACCACTGCCTTGAGCTGGCTTGATTACGAAACCCGGCCACTCTTTTACCATCTTGTGGATTGTTTTTACTTCAGCTTGATGACCAATCACGCCAATCAGTTTTGGTACAGTAGCACCAGCCTGTTCAGCAATGATCTTCGTCTTAAGCTTGTCATCAACGAGTGGATACTTGGAACGATCATTGTAGCGACCAATATAACTATGGTTACGCTTGTTCATTCCCATTATGCCTTTGTCTTTCAACCTAAACGGTGAAGTAAACTGATCAAACATAACTTAGTCCTCCGCTAGCGGTTTAAAGCGACGAAGCTCGGTTAGACGGTATCCTGTGTAGTTACCTAGTAGCAAGATGGTCGCTAGAATAACAAGTTGTAAACCAATAAAGTTAAACGTTAAGTGCTGAATGAACGGGTTAGTCATGCCTAAGTAAACAAGAACCGCAGTGAATAGAGAACCACCACCTTGCAGCATTACTTCTTTCGCGCCTTCTTCTTCCCATAGGATAGACATACGTTCGATAGTCCAAGATAGGATAATCATAGGGAAGAACGTAATAGATAGACCTTCAGTCAGACCCACTTTAAACGCGACTACAGTAAACACAGAGATAATCATGATTACCGTGATGATTACGGCGGATATCCTGGCGACCAGTAGCAAGTTGAGTTTGGACAAGTAACTTCGAATAATCAGACCCGTACCTACAATAAGCAGGAAGCCAACAATACCCGTTACCAGTTGTGTTTGTACAAAGGCTACCGCAATCAGTACTGGCATGAACGTACCAGACGTTTTCAGGCCGATGATGACACGTAGGAACACAACAATCAGAGCACCGATAGGAATCAGCATGATGGTTTTAAACATCGCTTGCTCTTCTAACGGTAGGCTGTGAATTGAAAGGTTTAACAGTTGATCAGCAGAGACTTTACTATTGGTTGCTTCCGTTGGTGAAACCTCTTGAGCAATCATAGAGAAGTGAACTTTACTGTTCTGACCGCCAACAACATCCAGTAGAGAAACGTTTGATTCGTCCCAGATGAGTAGGTTTGGTTGAACTTGTTGTTCGCTTGATTCAGGAGAGAATAGAACCCACTCGTCGTTATCCCAGATCTGAATCATGTTTTGAATCGACTGACGACGACGACCATCTTCTAGCTCGATAACACCAACCACTTTGTTGTGTATTTTCGCCGCTGAAAGTAGCTTGTGTGTCGCTTCCACTTTGGTCATGTTGTTCAGAATCAGCGCTGAGTTTTGGCTGTCTGGATCATTAAGTGTTTTGATGAGCTCACGGGTAAAAGTGATATTGTCTGCAGAACGTTTCGTCGCTCTATCAATCAATGCAAGAGAAGCCGCTTCTTCAGGGCCGTCGAAGCTTGGTTGCGAGACTTCACCTTCTGGTGCGATAGCATCAACTTTTGCTTGGTTGTCGACTAGGAATTGTGTTTTGTAGTAGATGGTTTGAGGGCCATCTGCGTATCGAATAGACCACTCTGCGCGGCGACCTGATTCGGTATTCAAGTAAGAGATACCGTAACCCGGCGATGAAGCCGATTCGCCGATAAGTGTGTAGTTAGACTGAGTATGAGGAGCCGCTAAGGAAACTTTTGCTTCTTTGCCTACTGCATTGAACTCGATGCGAGCTTCAACGTCCCAAACCTGTCTGGTTTCCCCTGGAGTCCAAGGTACACCGTAGGTCGTATGTCTGAACATACTCAGTGTTATACCTGCCACAATAAGCAGGAATATAGAGATATAAAATGGAATTCTTGACGTCATAGCTTACCCTACTATTGTTATTTAACTTCCGTTTGTACGTACTTTTTACTTACATCTACTAGCGCTATGTCTTTGATAAATTCGCGCCCTAGTAACACAGGGTGACTCATTTGAGAGCGATCCGCCAATGTAAATTGCGCTTTTTCATGGATTTTTCCAACTTTCACCCATAATTCGATCACAGCTCGACGTTCTGCTTGATCATTGGTTGATTGACGGATTTTTACATAACGTACAACAGGCGCTTCAATCCATTTCTGGTCTTCTTTAGCTTGGGCTTTGTCGTCTAGGTGAAATTTAACCCAGTTCTTGCCGTTACGTTCGAATTCTTTGATATCGACAGCGTTTAAAGAAGAGGTGGTTGCACCTGTATCAACACGAGCATCAAAGCTTTGCTTGATAGAGTCGATAAACACTTTTTCGATGCCGCCAAGGATAGTCGGTTGTGATATAGGAGCGATAGGAGCAACGGCAATAGCGACCGGTTCCTCTTCCTCTAGCTCTTCAATAACCTTGTGTTCCATGCTCGTTAGATGGGTATCTAATTGACTAGAAAGGGTAGTAATTTCGTCTTCTAAGCTTTCAATATAGTCACTTTGATTGCTTAGTTGCAGTTCAAGATTTTGAACCTTATTTGCGATGTTTGTCTCTGAGCGGGAAATAGCGTCGAGAGTTTCTTGGTGGTAGGTAGCACCATTTGTAAGAGTACAACCAGAGAGCAAACCAACCGCCACAATAGGCGATAATCGCTTAAACATAAAAAAACCTTTGAGAATTAGAGAATAGTTCAGACTATTTAGAAGTTTAGCCCACAAAAAAGGATGCGTGAAGCATCCTATTGTAAGAGTCTGGTCATATTGAATCGCAATGTGAGCGCTACGCCAATTATTGCTATTTGGAATAGCTCACTTATTAAACACAAGTCAATTTTTGTTCAATTCTTAAGCTAAGGAAGCAAGGTTCACCGCGAAATTAACAGTGGCTTTTTGACCATGCAAGCAATTGTTTTGCTGCCTTAATAGGCTTGTGCTTTATTTACTCAATATGCCACTGCTTTGTGGGCAGTAAATCTATGGCTTTGTTGCTACCAGAATCGCACGTCTCGGTGCAGGGTGACCTTCAACCGTTTTACTTGGATCGTTCGGATCGAGGTAATCTGGAAGAGAGTTGTGTGTCATCCATTCTGTGGTGCGTTGTTCACCAATTGTCGTGACATTTTCGTCAACGATTCGTACGTCTTCAAAACCAA
Organism: Vibrio sp. 10N.222.51.C5; assembly: GCF_041474575.1. Classification (NCBI taxonomy): domain Bacteria; kingdom Pseudomonadati; phylum Pseudomonadota; class Gammaproteobacteria; order Vibrionales; family Vibrionaceae; genus Vibrio; species Vibrio sp. 10N.222.51.C5. The sequence continues at coordinate 94,501 of NZ_JBFRUJ010000032.1, read as the reverse complement.
CTTGTTCTAGCCAGCGTTTCAGTGCGCGAGCTGAAGGGAAGAAGTAGACGTTTCTCATTTGCGCGTAACGGTCAACCGGAACTAATACTGCGTTCTCATCGCCTTCAATCACCAAGGTTTCAAGAACCAGTTCACCGCCAGACACCAATTGGTCTTTCAGTTGAATCAAGTGGTCCAGTGGTGAACGACGATGGTAAAGCACGCCCATGCTGAATACCGTGTCGTAGGCTTCTAGCTTTGGGAGCTGCTCAATACCTAGAGGTAATAGGTGAGCTCGTTGGTCATCGCCCATCAACTTACGAATTGCTTCAAACTGAACCAAGAATAGGTGGGAAGGATCGATACCAACCGTTAAGCGAGCACCTTCACCCAGCATGCGCCACATGTGGTAACCATTGCCACAACCTACATCGAGAACCGAACGGTTTTTTAATGGAGATATATGTGGAAGCACACGATCCCATTTCCAGTCACTGCGCCACTCTGTATCGATATGGATGTCGTGAACCGTATAAGGACCTTTTCTCCACGGGTGGAAAGTCTTCAATAAGCTTTCTAGCTTTTTCAGTTCGCCTGTGTGGTATGGCGTAGAACTACCAATCGTCACTGAATTTTTCAGGTCAACTTGATCTGGCACGTCTTGTGGAATCTTGTTTAGTGCACGTAGCCAGCGGTCAAAGTCACCGTGCTCTGCATTTTGCCAATCGGTCAGTTGCTGTGGCAGGACATTTAGCCACGGCTGAAGGCGAGTATCTTGGGCAATAAGTTGATAAAAATTGGCAAAATTAAACATAGGTTTTCACTGAGTTGGTGGTGTAGAAATTAAATTTGTCACTCCATTAAGAGTGTGGACAAACATGCTAGGGAATCTCGTTTATCGTGTTTGATAAGAGATCCCCAATTCGTTTGTTCCTCGCTCTTGAGGATGACATTTTAGTACGTGCTAACGGTGTCGCGACGGTTACGTAATCTAAAATGTTTACTTTATCGCGAACATTGAACCAAAGTTGAAACATTGGAACCAGACTTCGCTGCTTGAGAAGCCAATCTTATCAAATCGCTCTCTGTGAACAGGGATCGAATCCGGGCGCATCACGTTTTCAATTGCGCTACGTTTCTGACTTACTTCTAGCTCGCTGTACCCGTTAGCACGTTTGAAATCATGGTGCAGGTCGATAAGCAGTTCATTTGAGCTTTCATCTTCGAATACGTATTTTTCTGACAGGATTAAGATCCCGCCTGGGCGCAGGCCAGCATGAATTTTCTCAAGCAGAGCGTATCGATCGTCTGGAGAAAGAAATTGCAGCGTAAAGTTAAGCACCACAACAGAAGCGTCTTTGATTTCCACTTCACGGATGTCGGCTTCAATCACTTCTACCGGTGTGTCACTGCGGTAAGCATTAACGTGCAATTTGCAGCGCTCAACCATGGCTTCTGAATTATCGATCGCGAAAATCGTGCAGCCTTCTTGCTGAATGTGACGACGCATAGAAAGTGTCGCAGCACCAAGCGAGCAGCCAAGGTCGTAAATATTTGAGTGTGGCTTTACAAAGCGCTCAGCCAGCATGCCGATTGCAGAGATGATATTGCTATAGCCAGGCACCGAACGTTGAATCATATCCGGAAATACTTCAGCAACCCTTGCATCAAAGGTGAAGTCTCCAATTTTATCAATAGGAGCGGAAAAGATATTGTCTGTGTTGCTCATAGCATTTTCTCTCGACAGTCAGCGTAATTGGCACAAAATTCGTACCAAATAAAAGGGGGCGTATTTTACGTAAAAAAAACGCCACTGTCACGAAAACTGAGATTTAGCTCAAGGTTCGAAGCTACTTACAAGTGAGAGGTTAAAACATCGAGATTTGGTGATTGCCTTTTTGAGCTGGAAACTGAGCCAGTTCGGGCAGTAATAATGATGTATTTTCAGAGACTTGCTTTTGTAGCCTCTTATAAATAGCAATCGCAAGTTCAGGTGCGTGGTTATTGTCTGGGGTGTGGATCATTAAATAGGGCTGCTTGCCTTCATTAAGCCAGTTTGGGATTTTGGCAAACCAAGGCTTAAAAAACTCAATATTAGGTTCTTGGTCTGGGTGACCAATAAATCGAATCATCGGGTTATTGGCGGTAGCAATTGCATGAACAGGAACACGCGGTTTTTTCTGATGCGCATCGATCACCGCTTCTGTGGTGGGTGGCGCAGAGAAAACGGGGCGGCTGTCCATAATGATGCGATTGATGCCTTCCTCAACCAGCCATTGGTTGAAGCGTTTTTCCGCATCGCCCTTATCAAAGAAACCTAAGTGTCGAACTTCGACGCCAAGCTGCATATCTTTTGGGAATAAGGTGCAAAACTTTTGTAGGGCAGGCAGCATGCTGGGCTCAAAACTGTGCGGCAGCTGAATCGTCCATTGACCAATACGGTCATGCAGTGGCGACATCGTCATCAAGAACTCTTTGAGTTCGGCTTGGCAGTGTCTCAGTTGTTGCTGGTGGGTGATGAATTTGGGCAATTTGAAGGTGAACTTGAAATCATCGTGACTGGCGGCTTTCCAATTGTGAACGGTAGACATACTTGGCGTAGCGTAAAAGGTGGTGTTGCCCTCAACGGTATGGAAAACTTGGGTGTATTTTTCCAAGCGTTCGGCAGGCTTGGTGCCTTTACCGTAGAACTGACTTTGCCACTCAGAATGGGACCACATAGTTAATCCAAGTCTTAGAGGTAAAGTTTCTGTTGTTATTACACGATTATCCATCTATTACACCGTTATCCATCACGCCATCAGTCATTACAAAAAGTTTTTGGGTTGAAACGAAAATCTACTTTACGAGAGTTTTGCTGATTAAGGTACTTTCGAGATATAATTATCGCAATTTTTTCGGTTTTGATGAATCTTTGCGCACTTGATGGGCTAAAAAGCAGCAAAGCCAGATAAAACACAATAAATTCGAATGTGGAAGGTCGATTTTAAGCGAGTTTCCGCGTATAAATGTTCCTTTGCTCTGTTGTGTGGAATGACCACTGACAGCTTGGAAATTAGTAAATAATTAAGAGATTGGGAAATTCATTATGCGTACCCATTACTGTGGTAACCTGAACAAGTCCCTGGCGGGACAAACTGTAGAATTGTGCGGCTGGGTAAACCGTCGCCGTGATTTAGGCGGTCTTATCTTTATTGATATGCGTGATCGTGAAGGCATCGTTCAGGTTGTTGTCGATCCAGATATGAAAGATATCTTCCCGATCGCTAACCAACTGCGTAATGAATTCTGTATCAAGTTTACTGGTGAAGTACGAGTTCGTCCGGACAGCCAAGTAAATAAAGACATGGCTACTGGTGAAGTAGAACTTTACGCGACGGGTCTAGAGATCATTAACCGTTCAGAAGCGCTTCCACTAGACTTCAACCAAACGAACTCTGAAGAGCAGCGTCTTAAGTACCGTTACATCGATCTTCGTCGTCCAGAAATGAGCGACCGTATTAAGCTTCGTGCACGTGCTTCTAGCTTCGTTCGTCGTTTCCTAGATGAGAACTTATTCCTAGACATCGAAACGCCAGTACTAACGAAAGCGACACCAGAAGGTGCTCGTGACTACCTAGTACCAAGCCGTGTTCACAAAGGTAGCTTCTACGCACTTCCTCAATCTCCTCAGCTTTTCAAGCAACTGCTGATGATGTCTGGTTTTGACCGTTACTACCAAATCGTTAAATGTTTCCGTGATGAAGATTTACGTGCTGACCGTCAGCCTGAATTTACTCAAATCGATATCGAAACATCTTTCATGACTTCTCAAGAAGTACGTAACGTGACTGAGAAGCTTGTTCACGATATGTGGAAAGAACTTCTAGATGTTGAACTAGGTCAATTCCCAGTAATGCCTTTCTCTGAAGCGATTCGTCGTTTCGGTTCTGATAAGCCAGATCTACGTAACCCACTAGAGCTAGTGGACGTTGCTGACTTGGTTAAAGATGTTGAATTCAAGGTATTCTCTGGCCCAGCTAACGACGAAAAAGGTCGCGTAGCAGTTATCCGTGTTCCAGGTGGTGCTAAGCTAACTCGTAAGCAAATCGACGGCTACGCTGAACACGTAAACATCTACGGCGCGAAAGGCCTAGCTTGGATGAAGGTTAACGACCGTGCTGCAGGCATGGAAGGTATTCAATCTCCAGTTGCTAAATTCCTAAGCGAAGACGTAATCAACGGTATTCTAGATCGTACTCAAGCTGAATCTGGCGATATCATTCTGTTCGGCGCAGACAAAGCGGGCATCGTTGCTGAAGCAATGGGCGCACTTCGTCTTAAACTAGGTACGGATCTAGAGCTAACAGACACATCTGCATGGGCTCCACTGTGGGTTGTTGACTTCCCAATGTTCGAAGAAGACGGCGAAGGTAACCTACACGCAATGCACCACCCATTCACATCACCACTAGGTGTGAACGCGGAAGAGCTAAAAGCGAACCCAGCAGCAGCAAATTCTGATGCATACGACATGGTAATCAACGGCTACGAAGTAGGCGGCGGTTCTGTACGTATCCACAACGCAGAAATGCAAACAGCGGTATTTGGTATCCTAGGTATCGAAGCACAAGAGCAACAAGAGAAGTTCGGCTTCCTACTTGAAGCGCTTAAGTACGGCACGCCACCGCACGCTGGTCTAGCATTCGGTCTTGACCGTCTAGCAATGCTGCTTTGTGGTACTGAGAACATCCGTGACGTTATCGCATTTCCGAAAACAACAGCTGCAGCATGTCTACTGACAGACGCGCCAAGCCTAGCGAACCCAGCATCACTGGAAGAGTTAGCAATCGCAGTTAAATTGGCAGAGAAAAAAGAGCAAGCGTAAGCCTGTTATCTTTTCTTGTTGATGAAGAGATCCTAGTTGATAGAGAGCTCTCAATTAATTAGCCAAGACTTGCCAGTAAATTAGAGAATGCCCGTTAATTTGACGGGCATTTTTTTTTGCGTTCGATATACTAAGCTCATAAAGCATGTATAAATAATCAGTATTGAAGTTATGTCTATTATCTTAGGAATTGACCCTGGCTCGCGTATTACCGGCTATGGCGTGATTCGTCAAAATGGTCGCCATCTATATTACTTAGGTAGCGGTTGTATTCGCACCTCTGAAAAAGAACTGCCGGGCCGACTCAAACAAATCTACGCCGGTGTGAGCGAAGTCATCACTCAGTTTCAACCGGATGTGTTTGCGATAGAACAGGTCTTCATGGCGAAGAATGCGGATTCTGCACTTAAGCTGGGACAAGCGCGTGGCAGTGCGATAGTGGCAGCGGTAAATGCTGATCTCCCCGTTCATGAATATGCGGCTCGTCTAATCAAACAAGCGGTGACAGGCAATGGTGGTGCAGATAAGTCGATGGTTCAGAACATGGTGATGAGCATGCTTAAGTTACCCGCTAAACCACAGGCCGATGCTGCCGATGCTCTAGGCGTAGCGATCACTCACGCCAACACCAATAAAACCTTGGTAGCTCTTGCTGGTAAAGCGACAGGCGCGAGAAAAGGGCGCTACCGTTAATCCCATCCCTCTATTTTCTAATAGCTTGCATTACATGAGCCTTACGCCTCGTTTGGCTCAGTTCAAAACAATACGCCCCTAAATCCTTGATGAAATGAGATCTTTCGAACACAAACCAAATAATAACATTGCGCATCATTTAACATGTTATTAACATTGGTCAGAGGTCTAACAAGTTAATCAAGGATGATCACTGATGAACCCTATCAAGCTGTGGCGCGCGTTGTTTCTACCCAAAAGTAATGGGTGGAGTAACAACCAAGTCAGACAAGCCGATATCTTATTACTCTTTACCTTTATCGCCTTCTTTGTGGGTGTCTACAGCTTAATTAAATGGACAAAGCACGAAGAGCAACTTCTGATCACCACATCTGTATTCCTTATCGTGTTTGAACTGATCTCCGCACTGCTGTTGCGTGTTACCAGTAAACCCAGCCTTGCACTTAACTTTGGTTTTGTCGGGATGGCAGTACACGCTTTGAACATCATCTACCAAAGCGGTGGTGTGGTGGCGTCAACACAGGCTTATTGGGTGCCGTTGTTAGTGGTCGCTTTTTTCTTGTCGGGAACTCGAATTGTCGCCCTTGTATGGAGTGGGTTAGTGATTGGCGTTTCTTTGGTGATGACTTCAGCTCATCTTGATGGCTTTGAATTTCCGCAGTTAGTACTTACTCCGGAAGCGGTAGTGGTTGAAACGTGGTCTGGTGTGATCATGCCGATGGTGGTGATTTGCATTGCTCAAGCGTTTACCGCTAAGCAAAAAGAGGTGGCGATTGAAATGGCAGAAGATGCGATCTCGGAAAGCCAACAGATTGCCAATCAAGCGACGCAAAGTGAAGGTCGACTTTCTATTGTCCTAGACCAAGCTAACTCAAACTCTGAAAGCTTACAGGGCGTATCTGTCCATTTAGATCAGCAGTCTCAAGACCTGCATGCTCAAGTTGAAGTGTTGAACATCAATTGCGAATCTCAGGCGAGTGCAGCAGAACAGATGAGCCAACAACTGCATCAAATGACTCAAGGCATCGAAGAATCTAATTCATTTGTGGGTGAGCTAAAAGAGCGCAGCGAAGCGGTCGGAATGAAAGCGCAAAAGAGCTCAGAATCACTAGAAGCCTCAACCAGTGCAATCAGCCAGATCATTCAAAGTAATCAAGAAATCATGAAAGTCGCTGATTTGATTACCTCGGTTGCCGAGCAAACCAACCTATTAGCACTCAATGCAGCTATAGAAGCGGCTCGTGCCGGTGAGCAAGGACGAGGTTTTGCGGTAGTTGCAGACCAAGTGAGAGAGCTATCGGCGAAAAGCAGCCATTCCGCGATAGAAATTCGAACCTTATTAGACCGAAGTAAAGAAGAAGTGGAACATGGCAGAGCCATCATTGAAACTACGGCCAATGAAATGAACGGCATTATCTCTGAGGTGCAAACCATCTCGACCGATGTTAATCAGCTCACCAATATTATGGCGATGCAGATGAGCTCATTGAAAGAACTCGATCTCGCCAGTTCAGAAGTGGCGCAGAGCGTTGCAGAAACCAAATCCGTGTCAAGTTTAGTCGCTAATTATGGTTCTGAACTGACCGGGCATGTCACCTCAGTAAAAGAACTGGTCGAAAGCTTAAACAGCGTGGTTTCCCAAGCTAAGCAAGCTTAAATAAATCATCCTAATAAACACAAAGAACTGGATAAGCATCCAGTTCTTTTATATTCTGTCCCTCAAATTATATTCCATCAAGAGAGTGAATTGTGATCGGACGTCTACGCGGTACATTAATAGAAAAACAGCCACCAGAATTACTAATCGAAGTGAGTGGCGTTGGCTATGAAGTTCAAATGCCAATGAGCTGTTTTTACGAATTACCAAACGTGGGCGAAGAGGCAATCATCTACACGCACTTTGTTGTACGTGAAGATGCGCAGCTACTTTATGGTTTTAACACGGTTAAAGAGCGTGCGCTGTTCCGTGAAGTGATCAAAGCGAACGGTGTGGGCCCTAAGCTAGGCCTTGGCATTCTTTCAGGCATGACGGCTAGCCAGTTTGTTCAAAGTGTTGAACGTGAAGACATCTCGACGCTGGTTAAACTTCCGGGTGTGGGTAAGAAAACCGCTGAACGTCTGGTTGTTGAAATGAAAGACCGCCTGAAAGGGTGGGGCGCGGGTGACTTGTTTACTCCAGCGACAGATGCAGCTCCGATTGATTCTATGCCAACCGTTCACGACGCGGAAGAAGAAGCGGTAAGTGCGCTACTTGCATTAGGCTACAAGCCGACTCAAGCTTCCAAGGTGGTTTCTCAAGTGGCTAAAGATGGCATGACCAGCGAACAGTTGATTCGCGAAGCTCTGAAATCGATGGTTTAATACCCAATATACTTGTTCGACAAAATAGACTCATTCACTTTGCCTTTACACAGAGTCAAGAAGCGCAGAGTCAACAAGAGCATAGTTAGGAATAGCAGAATTTATGATTGAAGCCGATCGCCTTATTGCACCGGATAACCCAGTATTCAAAGATGAAGATGTCATTGATCGTGCAATACGCCCTAAAGCACTGGCTGACTATCAAGGTCAGGATCACGTTCGTGGCCAGATGGAGATTTTCATCAAAGCGGCACAACTGCGTAACGAGGCGCTCGACCATCTGTTGATATTTGGCCCTCCAGGCTTGGGTAAAACCACGTTGGCGAACATTGTTGCCAATGAGATGGATGTCAACATTCGTACGACTTCAGGCCCTGTTCTAGAAAAAGCAGGCGACCTAGCGGCGTTACTGACCAATCTCGAAGAAAATGATGTCCTGTTCATTGATGAGATTCACCGTTTAAGCCCTGTGGTTGAAGAGGTGTTGTACCCTGCAATGGAAGACTACCAACTGGATATCATGATTGGTGAAGGCCCTGCGGCGCGTTCTATCAAGATTGATCTTCCTCCCTTCACATTGATTGGTGCTACCACGCGTGCTGGCTCACTGACGTCTCCACTGCGTGATCGTTTTGGTATTACTCAACGCCTTGAGTACTACAAAGTCGAAGATCTGCAAAATATCGTTCAGCGCAGTGCTGATTGCCTTGGACTTTCGATGGAGTCGGAAGGAGCATTAGAAGTTGCTCGCCGTGCTCGTGGTACGCCACGTATTGCTAACCGTCTACTGCGCCGTGTTCGTGATTATGCGGAAGTAAAAGGCGACGGGCATATTTGTCCGGAGGTTGCTGACAAAGCGCTAAACATGTTGGATGTCGATGCTAAAGGTTTCGACTACATGGATAGAAAGCTTCTGCTGGCGATTATGGAGAAGTTTGGTGGTGGTCCGGTAGGTATCGACAACATGGCTGCCGCGATTGGTGAAGAGAGAGACACTATTGAAGATGTGTTAGAACCTTACTTGATTCAACAAGGTTACCTACAAAGGACGCCAAGAGGTCGAATCGCGACCGACAGAGCGTATTTACACTTTGGAATAGATAAACCCTCCAATCGTTAAATTATTCATTTTTAAAGATCCCAGTTGCATAAGCGCTGGGTTTTTTTGCTTTTTACTGAATAACAACTCTTTGAGCGAGTCGATAAAAAGATCGAAAAGGGAGCTTCAAAAATGGAAACTTTGATTTCAGGTTTGATTTAGATAACAGGAAATGAAATAAGTTGTCATATTTTTTGTTAATACTTTATAGGTAGTTGTAATTCGGATGTTGAGGCGGTGCTGAGCATTTGTCACAGATATCATGCGCTGTTATTAAGACAAGCATAATTGGTGTGATTTTAATCATAATTGTACAAAAATAACTCTAATTTGCTCGAATAAATTTGATACAAATCAACGCAGGGTTCTCCCATAAACCTTTTGAAACATACTGATTTTACCAGTAATATTAGCGCCAGCTATATTAGCTCATGCTTAACAATAATCTAACTATAACGGTACGTTTTTGCTACAAATTTCAACTTGTAATAACAATTACATAAATTGTTTTAACATGGATTTTTGCGGTGAATAATCACACAAGTGTCATTCAGCCGACACAAAGGAGTTACCATGATTGATGTTGTTGATCTGTCGCGATTGCAGTTTGCATTTACAGCGATGTATCACTTCCTATTTGTTCCACTGACTTTAGGTATGGCATTTCTACTTGCCATTATGGAGTCAGTTTATGTAATGACTGGCAAGCAAATTTACAAGGACATGACCAAGTTCTGGGGTAAATTGTTTGGTATTAACTTTGCTCTTGGTGTAGCGACAGGCTTAACCATGGAGTTCCAGTTTGGTACTAACTGGTCTTACTATTCTCACTATGTTGGCGACATTTTTGGTGCTCCGCTAGCTATCGAAGCGCTTGTTGCATTCTTCCTAGAGTCTACTTTTGTTGGCCTATTCTTCTTCGGTTGGGACAGACTGTCAAAGCGTCAGCACTTAGCGGTAACTTGGTTAGTAGCACTTGGCTCTAACTTCTCTGCGCTTTGGATCTTGGTAGCAAACGGCTGGATGCAAAACCCAGTGGGTGCGGAATTTAACTTTGAAACTATGCGTATGGAAATGGTGAGCTTCGCTGAAGTTGTACTAAACCCAGTAGCACAAGTTAAATTCGTACACACAGTAGCTTCTGGTTACACAACGGGTGCAATGTTCATCCTTGGTATCAGCTCATACTACATTCTTAAAGGTCGTGACCTTGCCTTTGCTCGTCGCTCTTTCGCGATTGCAGCGTCTTTCGGTATGGCGGCGATCTTGTCAGTAATCGTACTAGGTGATGAATCTGGTTACGAGCTTGGTGAAGTTCAAAAAGTGAAGCTCGCTGCTGTAGAAGCGGAATGGCACACTGAAGAAGCACCAGCCGCATTTACTGTTTTTGGTATTCCAAACCAAGAGACAATGAATACTGACTACGCAATTAAAATTCCTTACGTAATGGGTATCATCGCAACGCGTTCGCTTGATACTGAAGTAACGGGCCTACGTGACCTACGTGATGACCACGTTGATCGTATCCGTACTGGTATGTACGCGTACGAGCTGCTTGAAAAGCTACGTGCAGGCGATAAGTCTGAAGAAAACATGGCTGCGTTCGACGAAGTGAAAGGTGACCTAGGTTACGGCTTGCTTCTTAAGCGCTACACAGACGACGTTGTTGATGCAACTGAAGACCAAATCCAAATGGCTGCGGATGATTCTATCCCAACAGTTTGGCCTCTATTCTGGTCATTCCGTCTGATGGTTGCTTGTGGCTTCATCATGCTGTTTGTATTCGGTGCTGCGTTTGTTCAAACGTGTCGTCAGAAAATCGAACAGAAACCATGGGTACTTAAAGCTGCGCTATTCTCAATCCCACTTCCTTGGATTGCGATTGAAGCAGGTTGGTTCGTTGCTGAGTTTGGTCGTCAACCATGGGCGGTTGGTGAAATCCTACCGGTTAACGTTGCTGCATCAGCACTGACTATTGAACAGCTTTGGACTTCTCTATTCGCTATCCTGGCACTTTACACAGTGTTCTTGATTGCTGAAGTTTACCTAATGCTGAAATTCGCACGTAAAGGTCCAAGTAGCTTGAAGACAGGCCGTTACCACTTCGAACAAAACGATAACTCTGTTGAAGACAAAGTTAGCCGTTCAGTTGAAGTATAAGTGAGGGAATATTATGTTTGATTACGAAAGCTTACGACTTATTTGGTGGGTATTGATCGGTGTTCTACTGGTTGGTTTCGCCGTAACTGATGGCTTTGATATGGGTGTTGCCGCTCTGTCACCTGTTATCGGTAAGAGCGACACTGAACGTCGTATTATGCTAAACACGATTGCCCCTCACTGGGATGGTAACCAAGTTTGGCTTATCACTGCGGGTGGTGCATTGTTTGCTGCATGGCCACTGGTTTACGCAACGTCGTTTTCTGGCTTCTACTTCGCAATGTACGCGACGTTAGCAGCGCTTTGGTTACGTCCACTTGCACTTGACTACCGCTCTAAGATCGAAGATCCAAAATGGCGCAAAACTTGGGACTATGCACTTTGCTTTAGTGGCGCAGTACCACCAATCATTTTCGGTGTGGCATTTGGTAACCTACTACAAGGTGTTCCATTTGAACTGAACGAATTTATGATGTCTAAGTACCATGGTACGTTCTTCGCTCTGCTTAACCCATTTGCATTGCTTTGTGGTGTGTTGGCTCTGATGTTGTTCGTGATGCAAGGTGCAACATGGCTTCAAATGAAGACAACAGAAGCGCTGCACGCTCGTGCTCGTAACGTTGCTCAGATCACTGGCCTAATTGCTATTGCTCTATTCGTTATTGGTGGTTTCTGGGTTCAATCTATCGAAGGCTATGTAATTACGAGCACTATCGATACGTTTGCTGACTCAAACCCACTAAACAAAGAAGTATCACTTCAAGTGGGTGCTTGGATGACAAACTTCGAAACTTATCCAGCAATGTGGGCTGCGCCGATCCTTGGTGTAGCAATGCCACTGCTTGCTGTGATTGCATCTCGCTTTGAGCGTGGTGGTTTCGCATTCTTGTTCTCAAGCCTATCGAACGCTGGTGTTATTCTAACGGCTGGTTTTGCAATGTTCCCATTCGTAATGCCATCAAGCCTGAACCCTAACCAAAGCTTGACTATGTGGGATTCAACAGCGAGTGAGCTAACGCTTGGTCTTATGACTGTCGTTGCGGCGGTAATGGTTCCTGTGATTCTTGGCTACACAACTTGGACATACTACAAAATGTTCGGTCGTCTAGATAAGAAACACATCGAAGATAACGACGTTTCAGCTTACTAAGCTAGAAGTGAAATAACTTAGGAGAAATTTTATGTGGTATTTCGCATGGATTTTGGGTGTACTTCTAGCATGTGCATTCGGCATCATCAATGCTCTATGGCTAGAGCATTCAGAAATGATGGACAAAGACAGTGAGTAATCTCGCAGAGCAAATCGCTAAGCTGCATCAACCAATGGATAAGACTCTGCTTAGAGCCTTAGCCCTAGTATTGGGTTTCATGCATGTGGGTTTAGTGATGTGGGATCCTGAAGCGTATGCGACAAGCATCGGTGGCTTTAACGCGATCATCGGACCAATGTTTATTTGGGCAGTATGCTCAAGCATGGTTTACGGTATCGGATTTAAGCCAAGAGCTTGGATGTGGCAGCTACTGTTTAGCCCATATGTTTCACTCACAATTTTGCTCTACCTAACGGTGCTGCGCCTTCTATAAAAGGCAAAGGATTTAGGTTCATAACAACGTGAGCCTTTATACTTGTTGGGTTTTTAGCCAAAAAGAGGTCATCTTATACAGATGGCCTTTTTTTCGTCTCTCAAATCAAAAAATTCACAGCGATATACTATTAATGATAAGGAGTTAGGTTATAGTGAGATCTTTATCGTTTTGGATTGTGGTAGCAAATTGCAGGGATTATCTAAGCTATTTACGTGGCCAGTGACTGTGTATTACGAAGACACCGATGCGGGTGGCGTTGTATACCATTCAAACTATCTTAAGTTTTTCGAACGCGCTCGAACTGAGATGTTGCGCTCAATTGGCGTTTCTCAGCAAGTATTGTTAGAACAAAACATCGGTTTTGTAGTCCGACATATGGACATTGATTTTATTCAAGGCGCGCGTCTTGATGATTCTTTACAAGTCATTACAAATATTTACGAGTTGAAGCGAGCTACCTTGGTCTTCTGTCAAGAGATCGTAAATCCTGATGGCAAGGCATTGTGTAAAGCAATGGTTAAGGTAGCATGTATCGATAATCAAAAAATGAAACCCAAAGCAATGCCAACATTTATTCTCACGGAGCTAACGAATAGTGACTGCTGAAATCTCAATCTTAGGCCTAATTTTAGAAGCTAGTTTACTAGTTAAGATGGTCATGCTGACTCTTATGGGCATGTCTGTTGTTTCTTGGGCGATGATCATAAAAAGAAGTAAAGTGTTATCTCAAGCTTCTAAACAAACAGAAGTGTTTGAAGACAAATTTTGGTCAGGCGTTGATCTTGCAAAACTGTACCAAGAGAGCAACAAACGCAAAGACGAGCTTTCTGGTACTGAAGAAATTTTCTACGCAGGCTTTACTGAGTTCGCTCGCCTTCGTAAATCGAATGCAACATCACCTGACTTCATTATGGAAGGCACTGGCCGTGCGATGCGCGTTGCCGTTGCTCGTGAGGTTGATGAACTAGAAACTAACTTACCTTTCTTGGCGACCGTTGGCTCTATCAGCCCATACATCGGCCTATTTGGTACGGTTTGGGGCATCATGCACTCATTCATCGCATTAGGTGAAGTGAAGCAAGCGACGCTCGCAATGGTTGCTCCTGGTATTGCAGAAGCACTGATCGCAACAGCAATGGGTCTATTCGCTGCGATTCCAGCGGTAATGGCGTACAACCGCTTCAGCAGCCGAGTAGGCAAGCTAGAACACAACTACGCGACTTTCTCTGAAGAGTTTCACAGTATTCTTCACCGTCAAGCGATGGCTGGCAGGGAATAATAGATGGCTGGATACCAACCTAAAAAACGCAAAATGACAGCAGAGATTAACGTTGTACCTTACATCGACGTTATGCTTGTTTTGCTGATCATTTTTATGGTGACTTCGCCGTTTGTTACTCAAGGCGTTGACGTTGAATTGCCTCAGGCTTCAACGGCTAAATCGGCACAAGACCTACTGGGTGACGACAATGCAAGTTTCATCATCGTTGAAGTGAACAAAGACGGTGAACTTGGCTTGAGCGTTAATGACGAAGAAGTACAGCGTGGCTTATCAATGGAAGATATTATCGTCCGTGTGAAAGCCGAGTTGTCTCTGAAGCCAAACTCTCCAGTGGCGGTTGGTGGTGATGCCGCAACGCCATACGCTGAAGTGGTTTTATTACTTGATGAATTAAGCCGTGCAGGTGTGCCAAAGGTTGGCCTTTTAACGGATATAAGGGAATAGCTCCGTAGCATTCATGAAAGCGAATAATAAAAAATCCAATAATTTCAGATCACCGCTTCTTATTTCTCTTGGGCTGCACGTCATTTTATTCGTTGCGCTCATTTGGGGGGCGGATTTCACGATGTCAGAGCCAAAGCCTACAGGGCAGATGGTTCAAGCAGTGGTGATTGATCCTCAGTTGGTTCGCCAGCAAGCTCAACAGATTCGTCAACAAAGAGAAGCGGCAAGCAAGAAAGAGCAAGAGCGTCTTGACAAACTAAGACGTGAAAGCGAACGACTTGAAAAGAATCGTAAAGCTGAAGAAGAAAATATTCGCAAGCTAAAAGAACAGCAAGCGAAAGAAGCTAAAGCAACTCGTGAAGCTGAAAAGCGTCGAGTTGAGAAAGAGAAACAACGCAAAGCTGAAGAAGCGCGTTTACAGCAAGAGCAAAAGAAAGCCGCTAAAGCCGAAGCTGACCGTAAGCTAAAAGAAGCTGCGTTAGTGAAAGCCGAGAACGAGCGTAAAGCCAAAGAAGCGGCAATCGCAAAAGCTGAACAAGAACGCGTGGCAAAAGAAAAAGCAGCGAAAGAGGCAGCAGACAAAGCTCGTAAAGAGAAAGAAGCCGCTGAACTCGCGGAAAAGCAACGCATAGCGAAAGAGAAAGAAGCGGCAGCCGCAGCAGAGAAAGCCCGTAAGGCAAAAGAAGCTGCAGCAAAAGCAGAAAAAGAGCGTAAACAACAAGAAGCCGCATTGAACGATATCTTTGCTGGGCTTGAAACGGAAGCGACTCAAAACTCTTCAGCAAGACAACAATTTATCACTGATGAAGCGCAACGTTACGGGGCTATCTATACCCAACTGATTCAACAGAACCTGTTGTTAGAAGACAGCTATCGAGGACGCTCATGTCGAGTGAACCTTAAGCTGATTCCAACGGGCTCTAACGCGATATTGGGTAGTTTGAGTATCTTAGATGGCGATAGCCGTTTATGTGCAGCAACCAAGCGTGCGGTGGCACAAGTACAATCTTACCCGTTGCCTAAAGACCCAGACATTGTGAACTCACTGAAAGACATTAACTTAACTGTATCACCAGAGTAAAAGGACGAACTTGTGTTAAAGAAACTATTACTGAGTTTTGTTTTCTTAATAGCTACAAGCAGCCAGTTTGCACATGCAGCGCTGGAGCTGGTTATTACAGACGGTATTAACTCTGCAAGACCTATCGCTATTGTACCTTTCCGTTGGGAAGGCTCAGAGCCATTGCCACACGATGTATCAGCGGTTATCGCTTCTGACTTACAGCGCAGTGGTAAATTCAGCCCAGTTGCGACAAGCAAAATGCCTCAAACGCCTTACAGCGAAACTGAGGTTAACTTTGATGCTTGGACTAACCTAGGTGTTGACTCATTGCTTACCGGTAGTATCACTAAAAATGCCGAAGGGCAGTATGTGGTGAATTACCAATTGATCGACATTGTTCGTGGTCAACTGACCAAAGGACAAAGTCGTGCGCTGAGTGATGAAGGCCAATTAGTGCTTTCTAAAGATCACGTTCTATTCAATAAGAAGGCTACGGTTCCTGGTAATCGCTTGAGAGAGTACGCACACCGTATCTCAGACCTAGTGTATGAAGAGCTAACTGGTGAGAAAGGCGCGTTCTTAACTCGTATCTCTTACGTGGTAGTGAACGATAAAGACAAGTACCCGTATCAACTTCGTGTTGCTGACTACGATGGCTTTAACGAGCGTTTAGTACTTCGTTCTAAGCAGCCTCTCATGTCTCCAGCATGGTCACCAGACGGCAAAAAGCTAGCTTATGTGAGCTTCCAGAATGGCCAAGCTGAAATATTCATCATGAATATTTACACGGGTGAACGTGAGAAAGTGACGTCATACCCTCGTCACAATGGTGCGCCAAGATTCTCGCCAGATGGTAAAACATTGGCATTGGTATTGTCGAAAACGGGCAGCCTTCAGGTGTACACACTTGACCTTGCTAGCCGTAAGCTGACTCAAATTACCCGCGGCCGTTCGAATAATACTGAACCATTCTGGCACCCAGATGGCAAGTCTCTTATTTTCACATCGGATCGTGGTGGTAAACCACAGATTTATAATGTAAATTTGTCCAATAATTCGACTTCTCGTATTACTTGGCAAGGTAGCCAAAACTTAGGTGGCCAGATCACTCCTGATGGTCGATTCATGATCATGGTGAATCGCAGCAACTCAGGTTTTAACTTGGCTAAGCAAGATTTGGAAACCGGTGCGGTTCAGGTACTAACAAAAACATTGTTAGATGAGTCTCCAAGTATTGCACCGAATGGAGGTATGGTTATCTATAGCTCTATTTACAACAAAACAAATGTACTATCGATGGTTTCTATCGATGGACGTTTTAAAGCTAGATTACCGGCAACTAACGGACGCGTAAGAGCGCCTGCATGGTCACCGTTCCTCTAGGGAAAATTACATATTCTTTTAGCTATTGATAGTGTTAACTATTGTGGCATTTAACTATCTATAGCACTCTTAGTCGCTGTAGAAACTAAGTTTGATAACGTAAGGAAAAAAAGATGCAACTTAACAAAGTTCTTAAAGGCTTGATGATTGCACTACCAGTGATGGCAGTAACGGCATGTAGCTCAACTGATGAAGCAACATCTGCAACATCTGGTACTGAAAGCAACCAAACAACTTCAGGTTCAGAAGGCAATGTAGACACAACTGTTGTAACGCCAATTGACGCTAACGGTCAACTGTCTGAGCAAGAGCTTAAAGAGCAAGCGCTACGTGAAACTCAAACAATCTACTTCGCATTCGATAACTCTACTATCGCTGGCGATTACGAAGAAATGCTAGCAGCTCACGCAGCATACCTAGTTAAGAACGTTGACATGAACGTTACTATCGAAGGTCACGCTGATGAGCGCGGTACTCCTGAGTACAACATCGCACTTGGCGAGCGTCGTGCACAAGCTGTAGCGAAATACCTACAAGCTCTAGGTGTTCAAGCTGACCAAATCTCTATCGTAAGCTACGGTGAAGAGAAGCCACTTCTTCTAGGTCAATCTGAAGATGTGTACGCTAAAAACCGTCGCGCAGTACTAGTTTACTAATTTTAGTAGACTATATAATTGAGGAATTGCCTCATGTTCAGTAACACAAAGCGAGTCATTTTGCTTTCGTTACTGGCAAGTGCAGCGAACACCGCGTTCGCTGCACCAGCTCCAGTATCCGATCTCAATAGCACCGCAACCCATTCATCATCTTCCTCTCGATCAGCATCTAACGAATCAGATATTGAGCGTTTAGAGCGCCTGCTTCAAAATCGCAATCTCGTTCAGCTTCAAATGCAACAGCAAATCGACGACATGGCACTGGAGATCAGTGAACTTCGTGGTGAGCTGGAACGAAACAGCTACGATATGAAGCAAATGCTAGAGCGTCAGCGTGAACTGTTCATTGAACTGGATCGCGTAAGAGGCGAGGTGAAAGCAGCAGGAACAGCAACGGTAGCAGTGGCGGCGAGCGAAGGCTCTAAAGACGCTTCTGGTACGTTCAGTACTGATGTGGATGAGCAAACTGCTTATCAAAATGCTGTAGATATGATTCTAAAGCAACGAGACTACACGGGTGCTATCGCTGCATTCCAAAAGTTTCAAAAAGACTTCCCAGATTCTACCTTCACACCTAACTCACATTACTGGTTAGGTCAGCTTTATTTCGCTAAGAAGCAAGATAAAGAAGCCGTGAAGAGCTTCGCTGCTGTTGTGTCGTACAAAGACTCAAACAAGCGAGCAGATGCACTGGTTAAGCTTGGTGACATAGCAGCGCGCAACAACAACGCGACGCAAGCTAAGAAATATTACCAACAAGTCGTAACCGAGCACCCAAACAGTGCTTCGGCTAAAGTGGCCAAAACCCACTTATAACCAAAATAGGGGTGCTTAGGCGCCTCTTTTTTATACCTGTTCACTTCCGTTTAGTGTTTACTTCTCTTGCTAGTGATGACAACACATCGCCTTGTTTATGCGTTTTAAGCATTAGCTAGTCACCGCTTGCAACCAATCCTTTTTGATCCCAATCGCTGTCCTGTGTAGAATACTCGGATTCTCGGAAGAAGTTGCGTAGAGCAAGAGCAATGAGTCATATACTAGATAAAATCGATACAGTTTACCCGTTTCCGCCTAAGCCAGTTCCATTGAGCGACGCTCAGAAACAGGCCCACATCGCAAACATCAAAAAACTACTTCAAGAAAAAGATGCAGTTCTAATTGCACACTACTACACCGATCCTGAAATTCAGGCTCTGGCAGAAGAAACTGGTGGTTTCGTTGGCGATTCATTAGAGATGGCTAAGTTCGGTAACCGTCACTCAGCAAGCACTTTGATCATCGCTGGTGTTCGTTTCATGGGTGAGTCTGCAAAGATTCTTACTCCTGAAAAACGCATTTTAATGCCAACACTTGAAGCTGAATGTTCGCTTGATCTTGGCTGCCCAGCTGACAAATTTACAGAATTTTGTGATGCTCACCCTGACCACACTGTGGTTGTATACGCGAACACCTCTGCAGCTGTTAAAGCTCGTGCAGACTGGGTAGTTACGTCGAGCATCGCTTTAGAAATCGTTGAAAGCCTAGACGCTGAAGGCAAACCCATTATTTGGGGGCCAGACCGTCACCTAGGTTCTTACATCGCAAATCAAACTGGCGCTGACATGTTGCTTTGGCAAGGTGAGTGTATCGTTCATGATGAGTTCTCAGCTGATGCTTTGAAGAAAATGAAATCGGTATACCCAGAAGCGGCTATCTTGGTTCACCCAGAATCACCAGCAAGCGTGGTTGAACTGGCTGATGCTGTAGGCTCAACAAGCCAACTGATCAAGAAAGCAAAAGAGCTGCCTCATCCACAGATGATTGTTGCGACAGACAAAGGCATCTTCTTCAAGATGCAGCAATTGGTTCCTGAAAAAGAGCTGATTGAAGCGCCGACAGCGGGTGCTGGTGCAACGTGTCGTAGCTGCGCACACTGTCCTTGGATGGCAATGAACGGCCTTGAAGCGATTGAAAACGCGCTTGAGAATGGTGGTGAGCAACACGAAATCTTCGTTTCTGACGAATTACGCGTGAAGTCTCTTATTCCATTGAACCGCATGCTAGATTTTGCAGAGCAGTTAAATGTGCAGGTAAAAGGTAACGCGTAAGTCGTTCTTTTATCTAACCAATAAAAAAACCAGCCAATAGTGCTGGTTTTTTTGTATCTGCGTATAGGCCGCCAATATCAATCTTGTGGTCATGTATCTTTTTCTGATGATACATCTTGTTGATATCGCGTATTTTTTCTAGCATGTAAGTAAGAGGAAAAGATTAGAGGCTCGAATGATAATCTGGTTACAACTCAAACGCTGGATCAAAGCAAACATCTTTGTTTTGAATGGCAAAAACTTACTGTTCACTTTTCTTGGCTACATCGCTTTATCGTGGTCGATGCTGTATTTGGCGGGTGAAACAGATTTAACCAGTTCGGTTACCGTATTCGCTTACTACTTGGTGGTGACGGCTTCTACGGTTGGTTATGGTGATTTATCACCGACCACGGTAGCGGGGCAGTGGATCGTTATTCTATTTGTGATTCCAGGCGGGTTGAGCCTTTTTGCCGCGTTGCTCGGTAAAGTGGCGACAGAAGGTGTTGAATATTGGCGAGCGGGCTTGCTAGGAAAAAGGAGAGTTAGAGTGGACAACCACATTTTGATGTTGGGGTGGAATGAGCAAAGAACCATTCATCTCATCCGCATGCTACAACACGAAGAAACGGGTAAACGACCAATCGTGCTATGTACGCGTTCAGATATCGAGAACCCGTTACCCGGTGAAATCAATTTCGTCAAAGTAAACAGCTACACCGATGGCAAAGAGATGGAGAAAACGGGCATTGAGTCTGCAAGTTGCATCCTGATTGATAACCCAGAAGACGACATTACGTTATCTGCGGCGCTTTACTGTGCCAACCGAAACCCTAAAGCGCACCTTCTTGTTTACTTTAAAGATGAAGCGCTGAGCGATTTGTTACACAAGCATTGCCCTAACTCAGAATGTATTCCAGCGGTGGGTGCTGAGATGCTAGCAAAGGCTGCGGTAGACCCAGGTTCCAGTGCGCTTCACCAAGAATTATTGAGCTCAACAAGAGGCATGACACAGTATTCAACGTATTTCCCTGAAGACGCTGAGTCTGTCACCGTCGCGCCTATTTTCTCAGTGTTTAAAGAGAAGTATCAAGCAACTCTGATCGCCATTGATACGGGGAGCGGTATTGAACTCAACCCAGAGTTAGATCAAGTGGTCAGCAGTGGCACTAAGCTGTTTTATATTGCTGATGAGCGAATTGATGACTTCGATTGGAAAGGCTTCTAAAGCGACTATTTTATTTCGTCTGAAAACTAAAAAAGGCCTCATAATGAGGCCTTTTGGCTTGTATAAAGCTAACTGTTATTGAGTTTCAGCCAGTGCAATGCCACGCTGCGTTAGTCCGCAAAGCATCACAGGAACAGCGTTAAAGATCTCTTCGAACTGCTCTAGGCCTTCGATGCCTTGCTCTGCAAGCGTAGCAATTGACGTTTCTGGATCGTAAAGCATGCTCAGTGACAGCAGGACACCGCCAACGAGTGCGTTATCTTCGCTCTCTTCAGGCATTAGTGTTTCCCAATCGTCGCGAGCAATCTGCCAGCCTTGAAGCAAGCCTTCACAAAAATCACGAGCGGCAGTGTTCACCACTTCTTCGTCGTCTAATTGACAAGCTTCAGGCCAAACCCAAGTCCCTTCAATCAGTTCTGGGCGGGTTTTATTCCAAAGCTCGATGATAACTTCAATGTAGCTTTCTAGCTGTTCACCATCCGTAAAAGGTGCGACTTCTTCGCCACCCCATAAGAACGGTAGCCACTCATGCGGGGTTAACACATTCGGTGCCGCTGCCATTGCAGTGACAAAGCCCATTGTTTTGTGTTCTGTGATTAGCTTTCCTTCCAACTCTGGAAGCGCAAGAATATCTTGTAAAGTCAAAGTGAGGTACCGTAAAAGGGAACATATTTGCGCTTATAGTACCAATGAACTTGTGCCAATCAAGCTTCAATCTAAAAAGGCTTGATGTCATGGATGATAAACACTAGGTTTAACAGAAAAGAAAACAATAAAAGAATTATGCAGATACGGTCGTCTTTAAAGAAAAAAAGCATGGTAGCGCTTGGATTATACCTTGCGATGTTTATTGCCATTGTCGGTAGTGTGACGTATTACGTCGTAGAATCCCCTGTGCGCGCCAAATTACAACAAAACCTCGACTTGCGTACGCAACTGTTATCCGCATTGATTACAGAGCCACTCAGTAGTTCTCGAGGCTTCGTAGACAGTCTCGTTGGGTTTGCTCAAGCGCATCGTAACGGTGATGATGTTATTCCGCTCTTTAAGTCCATGTTGGCGGCGAGCGACGATACGATTGTCAGTGCCGGTATTTGGCCCGAACCTTATGCGCTTGATTCTAAAAAGCTTCTCAACAGTTACTTTTTTAATAAAGCCGACGATGGAATAATCGACCAGATATATTCTTACAACAACCCCCAAAATGCCCCTTATCAAGAAGAGTATTGGTACACCTCTGTCGTCAACCAAAAACAAGGCACGATCTCTTGGAGCGATGTGTATATCGATCCATACACACACGTTCGAATGATTACGGCGTCTTCCCCTTATTATTACGACGGTACTTTTGCCGGTGTTGCCACGGTGGATCTCTCGCTCGAAGAGCTGCTTGGTTTTATCAAGAACCACGCCGAAGAATACAACCTTGGCATTACGCTCAGAGATAAGCTTAACCAAGTGTTGGTTTCGCATAACTTTAATCTCGTTGAAGGCATTTACATCAGTAGCAATCAATTTGGTGATTTCGGCTGGCAAGTGGATGTGGTGAACTCCAAATCACGAGTAGAAGACGAAGTGTTTCGTCAGGTGATGAGCATTGAAGGCGGTATTGTTCCGCTATTGCTACTTTGTGTCATGGCGGGGTATTACTTATTGAACCGTTATTTGATTAGTCCAATCACAAGGATTGCAGCACAGGTTGATAGTTCGAAAGCCGGCGAAATCATTGATGTGGATTACTCGAGTGATGACGAAATCGGCCATTTGATTAAAACCTTCAACGAAAAGACCATTTATCTCGAAGCGGAAAAGGTTAAAGCTCAGGCATCTACCAATGCAAAAACCGCTTTCCTTGCGACCTTGTCACATGAAATTCGCACTCCGATGAATGGGGTATTGGGTACCGCTCAAATCCTATTAAAAACGCCTCTAAATTCTGAACAAGAGAAGCATCTTAAGAGCTTGTATGAGTCCGGCGATCATATGATGACTCTACTCAACGAGATCTTAGACTTCTCGAAGATCGAGCAGGGCAGGTTGGATCTTGATGAAACGCGTTTCCCGCTTGATTCGATCATCGGCAGTATTAACAGTGTTTACTACACATTGTCTTCCGAGAAAGGGCTTCAATTCAAAGTGTACTCTGAGGTGACTTCGGGTCGTTGGTACTTCTCAGATAAAGCTCGCCTTCGCCAAATTTTGTTTAATCTATTGAACAACGCGGTGAAGTTCACCTCCAGAGGCTTTGTTGAGGTGTACCTGAAAGAAGTTGTAGAGGGGAGTGACACCTATCTGAGCATTCGAGTTCGTGATACCGGAATTGGTATTTCTAAAGAAGCTCAGAAGCGTATTTTTAAACCGTTTGAACAAGCGGAGTCTTCGACCACAAGGCGTTTTGGCGGTACTGGCCTTGGCCTCGCGATTGTGAAGAAAATTGCCCAGTTGATGGATGGCAGTATTACCGTCACCAGTGAAGAAGGGATAGGCACGAGTTTTGATGTTCGCTTGAAGATTCAGCCATGTCAGCCAGGAGAAATCGAGAGTTTGCCACATAAGAAGTTGGACTACTCTGGCTTAAAGGTACTGATCGTCGAGGACAACCGAACTAACACGGTGATCATTGAAGCCTTCATGAGCAGTAAAGGCTTTACCTGTAAGAGCGTCGAAAACGGTGAACTTGCGATACAAGCCGTGGTTGCTGAGCGCTTTGATTTGGTGCTCATGGATAACCATATGCCTGTGATGGATGGCGTTGAATCAACCACTGCTATTCGTGCTTTGATAGGCGATGTGTCATCGGTATTGGTGTTTGGTTGTACGGCTGATGTCTTTAAAGAGACTCGTGAGCGTATGTTGGGGGCAGGTGTGGATTATATTATTGCTAAGCCGATTGACGAGCGTGAACTGGATGATGCCTTGTTCCGCTATTCAAATAAGCTTTATCAATACCATGAAGTAAAAGCGGATGAGCTCGAAAGCCAAGACGTAAAACCACACGATTCGAAAAGTAAAAGCGAGTCACTGCCTAAACCTGATCTTCGCAACAAAGATAACACTGAAGAGCTGTTAGTGACGTTGTATGTGGCGCTAGAAGACAACAACCTAGAACTGATTCAATTTGCACTAGAGAGCCTACGTGTCCACGTTGAAGCTATGAACAACGCGGAACTTACTGAACAAGTCGATAAAGCGTTAGAGCAGGTTGCTTTAGGATCACCACCTACACAAGATGTCATTAATATCATTACTGTAAATCTACCTATGGCTTAAATGTTGTTTAATTACGGTAAGTAAATGACGAACTGTCCAATATTTGACCTTGGTTGGATTTTTTGGTGAAAGTGACTGCTTTTAAAGTGGTTTTTGGTTGTTAATTTACAACTTGATTTTTAATTTGGAGTGTATGACTACTAATCTTGTGATTTAATAGCGACATTATCTGGTGAGGTGCAAATGTGCCTTGTTTATATGTTACTAAATCACTAATTAAGCAGTGATATATTTTAGGTTTGTCGTCAATGAAGTCTCGTGGTCCATTTTGTATTCGAAACGCAGCTGCGGATACATTTGCTATGGTCGTTTTCTGTTTTATTTCTGGCATGATCGTAGAAGTGTTTATTTCTGGTATGACGTTTGAGCAATCTCTTGCTTCTCGAACGTTATCTATTCCTGTAAACATTGCTATCGCTTGGCCTTATGGCGTTTTTCGTGATTGGTTCTTACGCAATGGTGCAAAACTTTCAGAAAGCTCATTGATGAAAAACTTGTCTGATTTGATGGCATACGTGTTATTCCAGTCTCCAGTGTATGCGGGTATTTTGTTGGCAGTGGGTGCTTCAGGCGACCAGATCGTTACGGCTGTCACCAGTAATGCAGTTATCTCGTGCGGTATGGGCGTACTTTACGGCTACTTCCTCGATATGTGTCGTAAATGGTTTCGAGTTCCTGGCTACTATCAACAAGCTTAAGAAAAGCAACAAGCGTAAGTGCAGCGAAAGAATGAAATTTGGTTTGTTTTTGATCTAATGAGTTAATTTGTAATCGAACAAACCGAAAAAGGCACTTTTTTTGAGAATGCCCCTTGACCAAAGCAAGCAGAATCAATAAAGTAGCGCCTCGTTGAGTGACATGCTCAACACACAATTTGTGGAAGGATGGCTGAGTGGCTTAAGGCGCTCGCCTGGAAAGCGAGTATACGTTTATAGCGTATCTGGGGTTCAAATCCCCATCCTTCCACCACTATTCAAAACCCTAGCAGAAATGCTGGGGTTTTCTCGTTTTAGAGCCTCTATATCCCACCTCATCTGTATACCTCCCTAATATCCGTTCCTTTAATCATTGCTTTATAGTTATAATCTCTATTAATACCGTCGCAGAATTAACCATATTAGGTGTTTTTATCATAGATAATCGCTTGATTTTTTGGCGTGAACCTAGATTATTAATAGTACGCAATATTATGAATAATCTAACTATTAGGAATCCATAACCTCATGACAGAAACCCTAGTTTCTCCAATGCTCTCTTTTACGATCGCGATTTCATTACTGTTTATCGGTAAAGGTTTGATCGAGCGATCTGAAGTATTAAGAAAGTATTCACTGCCAGAGCCTGTGATTGGTGGCTTTGTCTGCGCAGCGACCGTAGCGGCGCTTTACTATATTTTTGAAATCCAAATCACTTTTAGCCTAGATGTCAGAGACTTTTTGCTTCTCTACTTTTTTGCTGGCATCGGGCTCCAAGCGGATATTAAAACACTGATTAAAGGCGGGCGACCGTTGTTCATCCTACTGTGTCTTGCTGCCATTTTTATCGTGTTGCAAAACGTAGTCGGAATGGCAGTCGCTTCTGGCTTTGGAATGGATGCGAAAGCAGGCTTGCTATCTGGGTCTGTTAGCTTGATAGGCGGCGTAGGCACAACGTTAGCTTGGGCGCCAATGTTTGTGGAAGAGTTTGGTATTGCTAACGCGCTCGAGCTTGGTGTCGCTTCAAACACGGTTGGTTTAATTGCAGCGTGTGTGATTGGTGGTCCGATTGCGAACTACCTGCTCAATAAACACAAAGTAAGCCCTTCTAATGAAGAAGAGGTTACGGTTGGTGCATTCCAAGAGAGTGAAACAAAAACAGAGCTTAGCCACTACGGCGTTCTGTGGGCGTGGTTGATTCTTAACTTAACACTAATGCTGGGTTACAGCTTGAGTGAAGTTATCGACTCGATGGGCCTAAAACTGCCGTTATTCGTTAGCTGTTTGATCGCAGGTATCCTAATCGGAAACGTTGGTCGCGCACTGTTTAAGAAACGTCGTACACAAGAGAAAATCGCTCAAGGCCGCAAAGGCTTAGCGATGATCTCTGATATTTGTTTAGGCATGTTCTTGACCATGGCATTGATGGGGTTGCGTATCTGGGATCTCGATGGACTGTTTGGCTATATCTCTGTTGTCATGAGTATCCAGATCTTGCTTTCCCTGTTGTTTACTGTGTTTGTCGTTTATTACTTGATGGGAAGAAACTACGATTCTGTGGTGATATGTTCAGGCTTCGGTGGTATCACTCTAGGCTCGACCGCAACAGCAATTGTGAACATGACCGCAGTAACTCATCGATATGGCGCAAGCCCACAAGCATTCATTGTGGTGCCATTAGTATGTGGTTTCTTTGTTGATTTGATCAACGCATTGGTGATCAGTTTCTTTGTTGGTCTGTAGTGAAGTGACCGGTTATTGACTGCTTGAGGTTTACATCGGGATAATGACCACAAAGGCGATGACGAAAGTTGTCGCCTTTGTGTTATCTACAGCAAAAAATACACGTATATCAACCTTTGATGTAATGCCTTGAAGTGACTCGGTGCACAAGTTAGTAAGAGCAATTACGATCTTGATAAATTGGGATATATGTTCGCAGCAAATTTGTGAGACGCTTGATTAAGTGTCAGTTGAATTACAAGGAAGTTGAATGCACCACTTTAATATCCGTGCTCTCGAGTACTTAAACGCGTTATCAAAATACAGGTCGTTACGTAAGGCATCTAAGATGATGAACGTTGACCCTGCCGCGATGAGTCGAATGCTGACACAGTTAGAAGCGCAAGCGGAAATGAAAGTATGGGAGCGCAACAACCGCCAATCTCTGCTGACTGAGGCGGGGAACGAACTGTTGAACTACTATCGCTCCATTGTTCGTGGAGAGGCGGCAGTGCTTGCTCGACTAACCAAGCTTAAAAACCTCAAGGGCGGTAATGTTAGCATCGCGATTGGAGAAGGATTTATTACTAACTTGGTCTCTAAACCGATGCAAACCTTCATGACTCGTTATCCTGATATCAATCTTTCTATTGAGATCGCAGGGGCATTGGATGCAGTCAAGATGTTGGAAGATCAACAGATAGACTTTGCGATAACCTATGCGTCTGCACCTCATCCTAAACTGCATTCACACGTCGAGCGTAGTCATCCGCTCGAATTGATTGCTCCGAAGGGGCACTTCCTTACGATGAAAGATGCACCAGTGGTAATGCAAGATATTCAAGACGCTTCTCTCGCCTTGATCGATAACTCGACCGGTATGGGGAGGCTGGTAAAGCAGGCTGAACAAATTTCCCATCTTACCTTGCAGCCAAAACTTCAAACTAACTCAGTCACGGCACTGACTAACTTCGTTTCAGCAGGGTTGGGCGTCACCTTTATGCCTAAACTCACTGTGATCGATGAGATAAAGTCAGGGCAGATAGAAGTGGTTGCGACCGAGTTGGAGATGCTATCGAAGGCGACGGTTAAGGTTCAATCTTTGAAAGGCCGTGCACTAACGCTACAAGCGGAAACCTTGTTAGATTTCTTACTCGAGAACGCCACTTTCTTGAGTCATGACGCTTACAATATCTAGGCTTAATCAGTTTACTTAGCGACTCCTACCTAAGCTTTCAAATACCGCCAATATCACACTTCCAAACTGCTGGATTTGTTTTCGAGTCGAATTGATGTTTTGTCAATGCCACCTCTATTGTTAAGTCAACACATGCGGAATAAGTTACAAATTATTAACGAAACGAGTTTTAGACTGACAGCTGTGTTCGACAGATTTGGCTTTGTCAGGCATTAGGGGAAGAGAATGGAAGTTATTGTAATTGGCAGTGGTGTTATTGGATTGACCAGCGCATGGTACTTGGCAAAAGAAGGTCACTCGGTCACGGTTATTGATCGTCAAGATAGCAGTGGCAAAGAAACCAGTTTTGCGAATGCCGGGCAAATTTCTTACGGTTATTCTTCACCATGGGCGGCGCCTGGTATTCCTTTGAAAGCGATGAAATGGCTTACCCAAGAACATGCGCCACTTAAAGTGAAGCCTTCTCTTTCTCCAGAGTTAATGTCTTGGGCGACTAAGATGCTCGCCAACTGTAATGAAGCCAAGTACGCACAGAATAAATCGCGGATGTTACGAGTCGCTAACTACAGCCGAGATTGCCTGACTCATCTAAGAATCAGTGAAGATTTGGCTTATGAGGGCCGGCAGAAAGGCACCTTGCAAGTATTCAGAAGCGAAAAACAATTGGACGCTATTCAGCAGGATATGAAGCTATTAACAGAGAGTGGAATCGAACACTCGCTGTTTGATGTTGAACAGTGTCTGTCAGTGGAGTCTGGTTTAGCAGACGTTAAAGACAAGCTGGTGGGCGGCCTGTATTTACCACACGATGAAACCGGTGATTGTCATCAGTTCTGTTTAACCTTGACCGAAAAAGCCAAGCAACTCGGCGTTCAGTTCGTGTTTAATACCGAAGTGGTTAGGCTCAATCATCAGAATCAAACCATTGAGAGTATTACAACGACTCAAGGCGAGTTCAAAGCGGATGCTTACGTGGTCGCTTCAGGAAGCTATTCTCGAGAACTGTTGAAGCAAGTCGATTTGTCGATCCCGGTTTATCCAGTGAAAGGCTATTCGCTAACACTGCCGATCGTGAATGCAGATAAGTCACCAACCTCGACTGTGATGGATGAAACTTACAAGGTAGCGATGACGCGATTTGATGATCGTATTCGCATTGCAGGGACGGCAGAACTTGCGGGGTTTAATTACCTTATCCCTGAAAAACGCAAAGCCACGATTGATATGGTGATTAAAGATCTTTTCCCACAAGCGGGTGACTTTTCTAAGGCTGAATACTGGACTGGGTTAAGACCAATGACGCCGGATGGTACGCCTATTATCGGTAAGACGCCTATCAAGAACCTATTTACAAATACTGGACATGGGACATTAGGTTGGACAATGGCATGTGGCTCAGGAAAGATCTTGGCAAGCGTGGTCAGTGGCTCAGCTAGTGATATTAAAACTGATGACTTAAGTATCCACCGCTATATGTAAAAGCAAGCCGTTAGTTATCTTGCCTATGGTTTGATGATATCGACATTAGGAGCATAAAGCGGATGCACCTAATGTTGTAAATCTAGGTGCATGGTTTTAAGTCTCCTCTATTTATAATCACGAGATGAATTGAGACTTAAATGACCTTAGCTCTGGCGGTAGCTCCTTATTTACGAGGTTAATAGCTTTGCGATGTTCTAATCCAATGGATCTCACTACGTCCCCGAAATGTTGGTTAAACAATAGCTCGAAATCACCACTGAGTTTGTAGTCTTGCAGTTTGTCCTCAAGTAATTGAGCCAGTTGAGCCTTGTCTGGGTGGACATAGAAGACCAGAGGAAGAGGGTAATAAAGCATAATACTTTTTTCTATGACTAACCCATCCAGGGAATAGGTATGTTCTTGGTATATGCTTTCAACTTCATTGGCTCCGAGTGACACATAATCACATTTTTTATCTGAGAGAAGTTTCAGAATCTCTGGTAACGTTCCTTGCTCTAGTACTCGATATCCATTTGCTCTAAACAGCTCAGCATCAGCCCATGTCGCAGGAATTCCAGCGATAAGTGATTTCAGTTTATTGCTGTTGATATTATGGAATGTGGGTTGATCTTGTTCCCTAATTATCAGGATACGGTGTCCTAATAAGCCTTTACAAATTGGAGAGTTGAGTTTGATTGCAGGCTTATCAGCAAATTTACGGTTTCCCGCCACCGTGACGAGTACATCATAATTCTTGCGGAATATATTTCCTTCATCCTCAGCTCTTGGAAAGTCTGTATTATCGCTGTGAACGACAATAGGTTCGTTCGGATCCCAATTCAACAAGCTATGAATTAGCTCCAACTCATAGTGCTGTCTTTTACCTGATTTATTGCCATTCCAAAAGTTAAACATAGTTGTCCTAAGGGGGAACTTACATTTTATGACTGGTATGCTGACATAGGTTTAGCGTCCAAGAAAGCGCTTTCTTTTGTTTTTGAGAGAATCATACATAGATACAGTCTATGTATGTTGAGAATCGCGACGGAAAGGCTATTTTAAAGAAAGCACATAAGTTCATTGATGGGTTAGAGGTTCGACGATTAGGAAAGACCATGGGGGTACCATTAGTGAATTTTAACTTATTGTTTTTAAATTGTTTTTCGTGTTAGTGAACAATTAATGTGACGAATGGCACTGTTGTGTATTTCTATTCTCAATCTATTCTAAATTTGTGATCTATGGTTCGTTTCACCGAAATGTAAGTTGAAGAATCATTCTATCGGCTTATTATCCACCTAAAGAAAGCGGTTTCTTGATGCGAGTTGCCGATAGTGAATACGAAAACACCCCCTTTTTTAAAGTTAAAAGAAAGCGCTTTCTTTCTGGTTATTATCATTAAAAGGACAACGTGATGCACAAAAAGACATTGATTGCTTCGCTCGCCATTGGAGCTTTATTCGGAGCCTCTGTACAAGCAGATGAAGTTAAGCAGGGTGGCACACTAACGGTGCCAATTATCAATACTGGCTTTGTTGAAAACTTTAACCCTTATACAACTAAAGACTTGCTGCATGGGGTAATGTTTGAGCCATTGGTCGTATTCAACAACATGACAGGTGATGTTGATTATCGCCTGGCTGAGTCGGTTGAGTATTCAACTGACCTGAAAACATTGACGCTTAAGTTACGAGAGAATTTGAAGTGGTCTGATGGTTCAAAGTTAACTGCAGACGACGTTGTTTTTAGCTTTATGTTGACTAAAGAGGCACCAGCTTTTGACCAGAAAGGTATTTGGTCTTCAGGTAATTTAAAAGAAATCAAATCTATTGACGCGCGAACCGTCGTGTTTGAGCTGACGGAAGCGGATTCTACATTTGCTTGGAACTTAGAGCGTTACCATATTGTACCAAAGCATATTTGGTCGAAAGTTGAAGAGCTGACAACGTTTACCAACCTTAACCCGGTAGGTAGTGGCCCAATGACGACGGTTAAATACATTAAACCGCAACAGATGGAGCTGTGCCGAAACCCAAATTACTATTTAGAAAATAGACCTTATTTAGATTGCATCAACTTCCGTTCTTACAATGACAACTCTCAGATCCAACCTGCCTTAATCAAAGGTGAGATTGATTGGGGTTCAAATTTTATTGCTGACGTTGAGTCAACATTTGTCGATATGGATAAAGAAAATAACCATTTTTGGTATCCAGCGAATGATGCTATCCACCTTTACGTAAATACCAAAGAAGCGCCATTTGATGACCTAAGAGTACGACAAGCACTTTCTATGGCTCTTGATCGTGAAACCATCGTTGATATTGCTGCTTACGGTTATCCGACCGCAAACTTCAATGCTGGTGGCATCGGTGAGCTATACGAAACGCACATTGATAAAAATGTATCTAAGAAATATGGTTATCTAACTAAGTACGATGTTGAAAGAGCAAACGCTTTACTTGATGAAGCGGGCTTAGTTGACAAAAACGGTGATGGATTCCGCGACAAAGCAAACGGGGAAACGGTTGAGTTTGATATCGAGGTTGTAAACGGTTGGACCGACTGGATCCAAGTGGTTCAGATGGTATCTGAATACTTTGAAGAAGTGGGTGTGAAAGCAAACGTTAAGACTGTGGATTGGGCGGTATATGACAGCAATTTGAAAGAAAGCAAATATACCATGTCAATTAACTGGTCAATGGTCGCGACAAATCCAATCTTGGCGTACCAAGAGTACTTCTCAACGTCTCGAATCGGAAAAACTTGGCATGCTGGTCACGGTGTTAATTCACCAGAAATCGACGCATTGATCGACAGCTTCGGCAAAATTGGTGATGCAGAGCAGCAAGAGAAAGTGTTGAGTGAACTTCAGGAATTTACGGCTGAAAACCTTCCCTTTATCCCTCTATTTTCTAACCCAACTTGGTTCCAATACAGTACTAAACATATTGTTGGTTGGCCAAGTGAAAAAGACCCATACGTACAGCCAGTATGGTACGACGGTGGTAAGAGAGTAATAATTCTCAACAATCTACACCTTAAGTAAGTTATTTTTGAGAGGGCTACAGCTTAGGTTGTAGCCCCTAGGTTAAAAGATTTTTATGTCGTTTTTAATTCGCCGATTTGGCTTCTATTTTACCGCTTTCTTAATCGCTATCTCGTTTAATTTCATGTTGCCTCGCCTAATGCCAGGAGATCCTGTTGATGCTCTTTTCGCTGCAGCTCAAGGTCGAATGGATCCTGCTCAAATGGATGCTGTTCGTGAAATGTACGGTTTTGTTGATGGCAATGTTTTCGAACAATACTTCGCGTATATGAAAAGCGTATTCACTCTTGATCTGGGACCTTCAGTGCTTATGTTTCCTGTAAGTGTTTCAGATGTCCTTGCTATGGCACTGCCGTGGACTATGTTCCTAGCGCTTGGTTCGCTGATTGTTGCTCTTATCATTGGTGTCAGTATTGGTACGTATGCATCGTATCGACGTGAAGGGCTATTTGGACAAATTGTTCCGCCAGTTTTGGCATTTATTAGTAACTTCCCGTACATCGTGACCGCGTTACTGTTGTTCTATTTCTTCGGTTTAAAACTCGAACTATTACCTTTGGCATACACTTATGACCCATCGCTAGAGCCAGGTTTTACATGGGAGTTTATTTCTAGTGTGGCTAAACACGCTGTGTTGCCTATGGGCTCTATGGTCCTGGTTGGGATCGCAACATGGGTCTTCAATATGCGTAATGCGATGATCAATGTGTTGGGTGAAGATTACGTAACGATGGCTGAGGCCAAAGGCTTGAGTAGTTATCGTGTTATGTCTCGCTATGCTGGTCGAAATGCCATCCTTCCTGTTGCGACCGCTATTGCAATGGCAATCGGATTCTCATTCGCAGGCTCAATCATGACCGAAGTGGTTTTTAACTACCAAGGCTTGGGGAACATCCTTCTTAAAGGCATAGTTGCTCGTGATTACCCACTTATCCAAGCCATTCTTCTTATCTTGGTGACAGCGGTACTGACCGCTAACTTTATTGCCGACCTTCTATATGTCTGGCTTGACCCTAGAATCTCGAACTGAGGCGCATGATGGATAATTTAATGGATACTCAAAAAACCGCTAACCAGCCGAATATGCCAGTACGTGAGCCAAAATGGTCGTGGAAAAACGTAAAGAAAACTCTCGGTAAAGCTTACGCATTTTTCTACGGTAACCCTCCAGCCATTGTAGGTACTTTTTTACTTACGATTGTCTTAGCTGGGGCGTTATTTGCGCCTGTATTATCGACTCATAATCCAGAAAAGCGCGTAGCACGTCCACATATTGCACCAAGTTCTGAGCATATTATGGGCACTACTCGTAGCGGGCGTGATGTATATAGCCAGGTTCTATTTGGAGCAAGAAAGTCGCTTACTGTTGCGATCTCTGCGGGCGTAATCGCGATGACAATAGCAGTGCTCGTCGGGGTTTCATCTGGTTACTTTGGTGGAAAAGTCGATGAACGCTTGAACTTCGTTACTAACGTATTTCTTGTGTTTCCACAGTTGCCCTTGCTGATTGTTCTCGCCGCATTCTTAGGGCAGGTCGGTTCGCTGGTTATTACCGTGTTGTTAGGAATAACCTCCTGGCCTTGGGGAGCTAGGGTGATTCGTGCACAGACCATGGCAATTAGAAGCAAAGAATTCATCATTTCTGCAGAAGTTATGGGTGAATCAAAAATCCGCATTATTTTAGTAGAGATCTTACCAAACTTAGTTTCGATTGTTTTTGGCGGGTTCCTAGGCACGGTTATCTACGCAATGGGCTCTGAAGCTGGTCTAGGTATTTTAGGTTTAGGTGATGCAACAGAAGTGAGTTGGGGCTCTATGCTGTATTGGGCACAGACCTCTTCATCGTTATATACCGGAGCGTGGTGGGAAATGCTGGTTCCTGCATTGGCGTTAGCGATTACTGGTGGTGGACTCGCATTGATTAACATGTCAATTGACCAAGTGAGCAACCCTAAATTACGTACGGGCCCACACATCAAACTGTGGCACAAACTTAAAAAAGAAGCAGATAAACGCCGAGGCCTATAATGAGCAATCTATTAGAAATTAATAACCTGTGTGTTGATTACGTTTCTCCTAATGGCGTAGCAAGAGCCGTTAATGACGTTAGTATTTCCATTGCGCCCGGTGAAACGCTCGGTATTGCCGGTGAGTCTGGTTGCGGTAAAAGTACATTGGCTTTTGCTATATCACGCCTACACAAAGCACCAGCGCTTATCTCTGAGGGTGAAATACTCTACAAAGGGCAGGATGTTTTAAAGATGAATAACAAGCAGTTACGTGACTTCCGTTGGAATGACGTTTC
Source organism: Vibrio sp. 10N.222.51.C5 (assembly GCF_041474575.1). NCBI lineage: Bacteria > Pseudomonadati > Pseudomonadota > Gammaproteobacteria > Vibrionales > Vibrionaceae > Vibrio > Vibrio sp. 10N.222.51.C5. The sequence continues at coordinate 59,933 of NZ_JBFRUJ010000032.1, read as the reverse complement.
TATTGTTTTTCAAAGCGCAATGAACTCACTTAACCCTGTCATTACCATCGGTGAGCAGCTAACGGACGTTATTCTAGCGCACAGAAAAATACCTTATAAACAGGCTCACGATCGTGCGGTCGAGCTGTTAGGAACGGTTGGGATTCATGGCGACAGAATGTCGAGCTTTCCCCATCAACTGAGTGGAGGTATGCGTCAGCGAGTTGTTATTGCGATTGCTTTGGCGCTGGAACCTAAACTGATCATCATGGACGAGCCAACAACGGCACTTGATGTAGTGGTTGAACGTGAAATCTTGAATGAACTGTATGAGCTTAAGAGTAAGTTTGGCTTCTCTATTCTGTTTATTAGTCACGACTTAAGCCTCATGGGCGAAATTGCTGATCGAATTGGCGTGATGTATGCGGGTAACCTTATTGAATTAGGTGATGCGAAAACGGTATTTAGTGAACCTAAGCATCCTTATACAAAAGGGCTTATCTCTTCATTCCCGACTATTCATGGGCCAAAAGAACGTCTCTACGGGATCCCTGGGAATCCTGTCAACCTTTTGGATACACCTCAAGGATGTAACTTCCAAGAGCGATGTGGCGAATGCATTTCAATGTGCATTAAAAGTGAGCCTCGTTTGGGCGCTATTGCGACTGGGCATCACGTATCTTGTCACCTAGTTTGAGCGAAAGATTATGAATACTTTAAAGAACGTTGATAAAAGCGAAGTTATCTTATCAGTTAAGAATTTGGTAAAAGATTTCCCACTTGGCCAGTCAGTCACAAGCAATATGATGCGAGCCGTAAATGATGTTTCATTTGATCTTCGTAAAGGAGAAGCATTAGCGATTGTTGGCGAATCTGGCTCAGGGAAAAGCACAGGAGCTCGAATTCTTACCCGAATTTACGATAAGACGGCTGGAGATATCGAATTCAAAGGTGAGCCTCTGTCTGATTATATTGAAAAATATGGTGAGCTTGAATATGCACGCCAAGTGCAAATGATTTTTCAAGACCCGTTTGGCTCGTTGAATCCTGTACATACGATTTACCACCATATTGCGCGACCATTACTTATCCATAAACGAGCAGAAAAAGAAGCGATTCCGAACCTCGTTTATGAATTGCTTGAAATGGTTGGGCTTACACCAGTTAAAGAGACCGCAGAGAAGTACCCCCATGAACTAAGTGGTGGACAACGACAGCGTGTCGCAATTGCACGCGCAATTGCTGTTAGCCCTGAAGTTATCCTAGCTGATGAACCTATCTCTATGCTTGATGTGTCTGTGCGGTTAGGAATCTTAAACCTAATGGCTGACTTGAAGGATAAGCATGGTATTTCGTTCATGTACATCACTCATGACATTGCGACAGCGCGTTATTTTGCTGAGAAAACGGCGGTGATGTATGTAGGACATATGGTCGAATGGGGCAATAGCGACAACGTCACTCAGAACCCACAACATCCGTATTCTCAGTTGTTGTTGTCAGCAGTGCCAGAAGTCGGTAAATCGGGCAAGCGTGACATGAACGTGAAAAAAGGCGATATCCCTTCTTGGAAGCCAAGTAGCGTAGGTTGCCCGTTCGCAAGCCGTTGTATGAAAGCCGATAAACTTTGCACGCAATCAATACCAGAACCGACTCAAATTGCAGAAGAGCATTTTGCTCGTTGTCATCATTTGTAAACTTTAAATCCTTTTTGAAACGCAAAAGAAAGCGCTTTCAAAGTTTAAGTGTAAGAATTTTTTGGAATTTTGATATGAAACAAGACTACAACTCAACACCAGAGGTCGATGGCAAGTTCGTTGATTTAGATGGTGAGCGTTACTACCAAATCTCTAATGTTGACCAAATGACGCCATTCTTTATTAGCGTTGTATCGTCGAGCGATCACTGGTTATTTATTTCATCAACAGGCAGCCTTTCAGCTGGACGCATTCGTCCGGAAAATGCGCTTTTTCCTTACAAGTCTGTTGACCATATTCATGAAAATGCGGAAAACACCGGCTCAAAATCCATCTTCCGTATTGAACATGGCGACAAGGTTGTACTTTGGGAACCGTTTAATACATTCCATGATGGTATTTTTGATGTTGAACGCAATCTTTATAAAAATACGATTGGAGACAAGATTGTATTTGAAGAGATAAACCATACTTTGCAACTACAGTTCCAATACAGCTGGAATACGAGTGAAAAATACGGCTTTATTCGTCGTTCAAAACTGACCAACCTCGCGAGCTTTGAGCGTAAAGTCGAAGCACTAGATGGCTTACAAAATATACTTCCTTCAGGCGCTCCGTTATCAGCTCTCCAAACAAGAAGTGCATTAGTTGATGCGTACAAGTGGAATGAACAAGTTGATGGTAGTTCATTAGCTCTGTTCAGCATGTACGCGAAATTGAGCGATAGAGCCGACCCTGCTGAATCTTTGCTAGCGACGACAGTCTTCAGCTTAGAAACGGAAAGCAGCCAAATTTTATTGACGAGTGCTCAAGTTAATGCGTTCAGAAAAGGTCGAGCGGTTAAAAGTGAACCTTTAACGAAAGGGGTTAGAGGGAGCTATTTAGTTCATAAGTCTCTGACGCTGCGAGCACATCAAACCAAAGTTTGGTCGATTGTCGCTGATATAGACAAGACTCATTCCGATATCTGTCAGCTTCAATCTGAGCTCTCTGTTCCTGCTAACCTAGCACTAGCTTTAGAAAAGAGCGTTGCAGATAATCAAGATGAATTGATCACATTAATGTCTGGCGCGGATGCGTGGCAAATAACAGCTGAAGAAAATACCAGCGTTCACCATTATGCCAATGTGTTGTTCAATAACATGCGTGGTGGCGTGTTTGAAAACGGCTATATGTTAGAAAAGGTTGACGTAGTTAAAACTATGGAAAAGGCCAACTCTCAGGTAGCTGGCCGCCATCAAGACTTTTTTGATCAGTTAGGGGATGTTTTCAGCCATTCTGAATTAGTTTCGCGCGCTAAAGCGACAGGGGATTCTCAATTAGTTCGATTGAGCTACGAGTATCTACCGCTTACTTTTGGACGTCGTCATGGTGACCCTAGTCGCCCTTGGAACCACTATGAGATTAAGCTTAAAGATGAAAATGGCGAACGCTTACTTTCTTATCAAGGCAACTGGCGTGATATTTTCCAAAACTGGGAAGCGATGGCTCTTAGTTATCCAGGGTTCATCAAATCATTCATCTCTAAGTTTGTTAATGCTTCAACGGTGGATGGTTACAATCCGTATCGAATTACTAAAGATGGTGTAGATTGGGAGCTGTTAGAGGCGGATGATCCTTGGAGTAACATTGGTTACTGGGGCGATCATCAAATCATTTATCTATTAAAATTCATTGAGTTAGCAGACAAATTTGAGCAAAGCGATCTTATCGAATTACTAGAGAGTGACATTTTTAGTTATGCCAACGTGCCTTACGAGCTTTGTGGAGTTCAAGGCCTCTTTGATAACCCTAAAGATACCGTAGAGTTCAACCAAGACTTGCAGGAATTGACAGAGCAACGTGTAAAGAGCTTAGGCAGTGACGGTCGCTTGTTGATGACGGGTGACCAAGAAGTTTATATGGTCAACTTAATGGAGAAGATACTCGTCCCTTTATTGGCGAAATTGAGTAACTTAGTGCTTGATGGTGGTATTTGGCTCAATACACAACGTCCAGAATGGAATGATGCAAACAACGCTATCGTTGGCAACGGCCTCTCAATGGTAACCTTGTACTACATGCGTCGCTATGTTGCCTTTATGCAGCGCCTGTTAGAGAAGTCACCATCGTCATACAGTATTTCCAAAGAAGTGTTTGAGTGGATGTCTTCTGTTACACAGATCGTTTCAGAGGCAAATACAGAGATTCGTCAAGATACGGTCACTCGTCAAACGCGTAAAGCAATGCTGACTAAGCTGGCTAAATCCGCTGCTAATTATCGTGAGCGCGTGTACCGAGTAAATGGATTCTCAGGGAAAACGAAAGTTGAGAAAGAAGCGATTGTTCAATTGATGGGCGCGAGCTTAAAAGTCCTAGATTCTACGATTGCAAACAACTTGCGTGAAGACGGTTTGTACAATGCGTATAACATCTTGAGTTGTTCTGGTGAGAGCTTAATGGTTGAAGAGCTTTACCCTATGCTAGAAGGGCAAGTTGCAGTATTGAGCTCGGGTCTATTATCATCTAAACAAGCGGTTGAGTTGTTGGATAAATTGTTTGCCAGTGACATGTATCGTGCTGATCAAAATAGCTTCATGCTTTACCCTGACCGTGAGCTGGCTTCTTTTATGGACAAAAACTGTTTAGACGCTAAAGACATTGACCAGAGCAAATTGTTAAGCATGATGGTTGTTGCCAAAGATAACCGATTAGTAAACCAAGACAGCAAAGGTTCTTACCACTTCAATTCAAGCTTTGAAAACAAAGGTTTCCTTCAGGCTGCGATTGATGAAATTAAAGCCGATTACCCGTCAATTAGTGATGATGAATTTTGTCATGTATCTAGTTTGTATGAGCGTGTATTCAACCATAAAGCCTTTACTGGGCGTTCGGGAACCATGTTTGGTTATGAAGGTTTAGGTTGTATCTATTGGCATATGGTTTCTAAGTTGCTGCTAGCTGTGCAAGAAAACTATCAGCATGCTTGGAGTATGGACTCTAATAGCCAGGAAACTCTTAAATTAGCGGATTACTATTACAAAGTGAGAGCTGGTATTGGTTTCAACAAAACGCCGGAAAACTACGGTGCGTTTCCGACGGATCCGTATTCTCATACGCCAAAGCACTCTGGAGCACAGCAGCCAGGGATGACAGGGCAAGTTAAGGAAGAAGTGATTACTCGTTTTGGAGAGCTAGGTCTAGAGGTCGTTGATGGCACAATTGTAATTAACCCTTCACTTCTTAGTCCTAAAGAGTTCTTACAAAAAGCGGCGACTTTTGACTGCCAAAATATTGAAGGACAAATGCAGAGCTTTATTGTTCAGGCTGGGCAACTGGCTTTTACTTACTGTCAGGTACCGTTTATTTACCAACTCAATGATGAGCCAACACAGGGTATTGAAGTTCAGTTTAAAGACGGAACAAGTGAGGCATTTGCATCGTTAACGCTAAACCATGAAATGGCTTCACAGCTCTTTTCTCGTAGTGGTCTTATTGAGAAAGTCGTTGTCGTGTTGTCAAAGCACCAGTTACTCTAATTCTAATTTAAAGTGAAATAAAAAGGCTCTAAGTGAATACTTAGAGCCTTTCTTTTAAGTGTAAAAAATGGGGTGCTTGATATACAAAAATCAAAGCTTAGCCACGGACTCTCTTACAATCAATGTCGGGGTTAGTTTGTGCTTCAATGGGTAGTCGCGTTTATTAATTAACGATAAAACACCTTTTGCAGCTTCTTCTCCCATCTCATGAACTGGAAAGTCGACCGTCGATAAGCGAGGACGAATATGCTGGCTATGAGTATCGTTATCGAAGCCTACGACTGAAAGGTCTCGCCCAATAATGAGGTTTCGCTCTGCTGCTACGTCATATACAGCAAGCGCGATGTTGTCATTTTGACAGAAAATCGCGGTGATCTCAGGGTCTCGGTCTAACAAGCGTCGCGCAGCTTCGTGGTTGCCTTGATGATCAAAGCGTCCCTCTACAAACAGCCCTGCGTCGTATTCGATACCGAACTCTAACAAGGCATTTCGATATCCTTGAAAGCGATCTCTACTATCAACTTTACTCAACTGGCCTGTGATACAAGCGACTTTTTTATGCCCATTTTCAAGTAAGTGCTTCGTTGCAAGGTAGCCACCAAGCTCATTATCAATGTAAATACAGCGATCAGAAATCTCAGGAATAAAACGGTTGAGAACAATCATTGTTTCACTGTCTTTCGCTATTTTGATCAGTTCGTCATCACTGAGCTTGTCTGAGTGAACAATGAGGCCATCCACAAGTTTAGATTGCAAAAACTGGATAGAATCGAGCTCTTTGGTTCGTGATTCCTGGCCACTTGTAACGATTAAGTGAATATTATTTTGGCGAACGGTATCTTCGGCTGTATGCATTAATGGTCCATAGAAAGGCCCATCAAGCGAACCAACTAGCATGCCAATGCTATTTGAACGACTGGAGGCTAGAGCTTGTGCAAACGCATTAGGCTTGTAGCCTAGTTGATCAATAGCTTTGAATACTTTTTCGCGATTGGCTTCCTTTACCGTAGGGTGACCATTTAATGCTCGTGAGACGGTTGATTGAGAAACTTGAGCAAGTTCAGATACTTCTTTAATGGTGATCAATGGTAGTGGCCTTATCTCTACAAGGAGTGAACTAAGCTATATTACCTTCGTGATCAATAAGAGCCTAGTAATCCAATGATTAATATTTAAAAACTCAGAACTGCTTAACGCTAAATTTGAAGGTTAAGCATACAAAGTAACGTCACGAATATTTCCATATACTCGTTCAAATATCAAGCAAGCGCTTTCTTTGTGTTGTAATAAAAGTGAATCTGTTTTTCTGAACTTCGTTGTAAGCTAGAAAAAACAGAAGCCTTAGAATAAAGGGATTCTAGGGTGTTATGCAGATAATCAGGTCAAAAAATTCTTGAGAATCTACACAAACCACAACGAATTTTAGCAAAATGTGAAACCCAACAAGAAAGCGCTTTCTTAAGGTGAGCGTTGTCTCTTTTTTGAACTATGCACTTTTATATACTCATTTTGAAACAGTCGTGCATGGCATATTGGGTCCATGCTCGCGGACTTATTCATTTATCGACTTTCTGTTATGGGCTCCGATATTACGTGTCGCCTGCTTAGAAAGTCGTGATACAAGGAGTTGTAATGCAAGATCTAACCAATCAGGTAAAGATATTAACGTCTTTTATTTCTGCCGCTTTGATGTCTGGCTGCACGGCGATAGAGCTGCCGGTATCCGAAAGTGCTGACTTAGCTCAAACTGAAAAAGCGATTGTGCTATCCCATGCTCCAGTTACTTTAAGTTCAGACTGGCAATTGGTGTGGGAAGACCAGTTTGAAGGCGAGCAAATAAATAAACGTAATTGGTCATTAGAAGTGAACTGTTGGGGAGGAGGGAACAATGAACAACAGTGCTACACGGATGATCCTAATAACGCATTTGTTAAAGATGGCTTTTTACACATTGTCGCGCTGAAGCAAAGTCATACTGGGCCTGACAATGCCGAAGGTACGATTGGCGGAGCAACTAAAACACTCCCTTATACTTCTGCGAGGCTAAGTACAAGAGACAAGCGTGACACCAAATATGGCCGTTATGAAATCAGAGCAAAGTTACCCGGTGGACAAGGTTCATGGCCCGCGATTTGGATGCTGCCAACCGACAATAAATATGGTACATGGGCTGCTTCTGGCGAAATCGATATTATGGAAGCGGTTAACCTAAACACACTTTCAGATGCGGCGGGAGCGAAAAATGATGCTCTAGAGAGCCGGGTCTACGGGACGTTACATTACGGACGAAATTGGCCAGACAATGTTTATAAAGGGCAAGCCGCGACATTGCCAAATGGTGTGAACCCTACTGAGGGCTTCCATACATACGCGATTGAGTGGGAAGAAGGTGAAATTCGTTGGTATGTAGACAATATTCATTACGCGACTCAAACTCAAGAGGGCTGGTACAGCCAATATGAAGCGGAAGAAGGGAAACTCATTAATGCGAGTGGAGCAGCTCCGTTTGATGAAAAGTTTCATTTGTTATTGAACTTGGCCGTCGGTGGGGCGTGGTCAGCAAACGCAAATGATAAAGGCATCGACGAAGGTTTGTTTCCGAAAACAATGCTAGTTGATTCAGTAAAGGTTTACCGTTGTAAGGTTGATCGTTGGAAAGGAAAAGGGTGTGCAAGTCGTTCTGAACATGCAATACAAGTGATAGGGCACGAAGCTCCAGAGATCTTAGCAACCGATGATAGTTATGCTGATGGACCAACGTTGGAGATTTTTACCGAAACTCTTAACGCAAGCTTGGCTTATGCAAGTTATGACCCATTGGATATTGTTGACTATCAAGAAGTGAGCGAACCAGATCGTGGAACAGTGCTACAAGTGAATAAGAATGAAGGATCAGGAAATATCTATTTTCGTTCTCCTGTAACGGATGTGACACATTGGCAAGAAACGGGTGAACTGGTCTTTGATTTGAAAGTTGAGAGTATGGCCGACGGGGTTGAACTACTGGTTAAGATGGACAGTGGCTGGCCGAAAACAAGTGACTATACCGTGCCGCTATCAGCAATGAATGAATGGAAGACGGTACGTATTCCAATAGCTGACATTTTAAAGAGAGACAACCGTTTTGCTGGTGGGAATCAGGCTGATCCAACAATGATCACTAACCTTTTAGTGTTTGAGCCTCAAGGAAAAATGAGTTTTAAATTAGACAATATGCGATTTGAAAAGTAAGCCTTTTAACTAAGGGGTTTGAATAAAAGTCTGAATATAAAGGGAACATACAATGTATGTTCCCTTTTTTATTTTGACGATTATTTGAGGAAGGCAATCGACGATGTATTCCGAAACAGGTTCTGAGTGATTGAACGGAGCAATTCGTCCTTAATATGTAAACAGTGACATTTTTCTTGGTTCCATGATTGTTCAAACAAAATACTTAACATCTTTATTTTTGTGACTCACGCATAAGAAAGCGCTTTCTTTGGTGGGGTTGATCACGGTTTATATTCACGAGATCGATTTATACTCTTTCCATACCAACTGAGCGGTTAGAGCCAATAAGATTAAGAGTGCATAGTGAATGTGGGCTTAGATTTGATCTTCTTTAAATCTGTTCGATTGGTTTTTTTAAGAAAAACAAAGAAAGCGCTTTCTTTTTGAAAGTATAATTTGGAACATGGAGTTATTATGAAACTTTCTAAGCTTACCCTTGCTTGTTTAGTCGCTACTGCTGGCTTGTCTACTGTACCTGCTGTACATGCCGAAAAATCGGATGGATTTGAATTTCACGGTTATTTCCGTGCTGGTGTTCTATTCAGTGAAAATGATGATTTTAAACGAGCAAAGTTCCCAGCATCTAAAGAGCGTTTAGGTCGATTGGGTGTTGAGTCGGATAGCCACTTTGAAGTTGCACTGCAGAAAAATTTTGAGAATGACGGTGGTCAGAAAATTCGAATCAAAACACGAGCAGCAGCCAACAATGCGGAATATGCAACCAACCAACTTGGTGCCAATGCCGATGCAACCAACAGCGAAATTGGTATGGCAGAAACTTTTGTCGAGTTTGAAGGTGTATCTGAAACCGGTGTTGTATGGGGTGGTAAGCGCTTTTATGGTAAAGATAATTACATCTTTATGACCGACTTTTTCTACACGGATATGTCAGGTACTGGTGTTGGTATTGAAGGTGTTGAGCTAGGTGGTAATAAGTGGGACTTTGCTTATATTGCAAGCGATGACTCTGGCGATACAAGTTTCTGGGGTGACAGCAACAACATCATGCATGCACTTCATGCTGGCGTGAACTTTGGCAGTGTTGAGCTTCACGCTATGGCTAAGTATATGCCAGACAATATGGTCGATTTAGGTTTTGGTAATGGCCCAGAAGCATTCGCTGAGAATGGCTATGAAATGACGGCAATTGTTCACACTGAGTCTGTCTTTGGGTTGTCAGATAAAGGTTTTACAAAATACATCGCGCAGGCTGGTAAAGGCTTAGGTTCAGGTAACCTTTTAGGCGGTACTCTTACGACTTACAACACGTACAAGCCTGGTAGCGACTATCAAAGTTGGTTAACGACAGGCACGGGCTGTGGTACGTCTTGTTTGAAGGCTGTTGATGAAAACGATGTATCGCTACGTGCTTTAGCATGGGGTGGGTACTTTTTTGAAAATGGTGTGAATATTTTCCACTCTCTTCAAACCCAGTACAACGATTTTGACAATGGTGACACAGACGGCTGGGTATCAGCAATGGTGCGACCAACGTTCCCAATTTCAGAAAACTTCTTTATCGCTACCGAAGCTGGTTACATGTACAACTACGAAGACCGTAATGGTGAGTCAAAGAATTCTTATGATTACAAGCTAACAGTAGCACCGACTCTAGTTGTGCACTCTGGCTTCGGTCCATCTCCAGAAATTCGCTTCATGGCATCTTACCTTGATGGTGAAATGCAAGATGGTACGGGTAAAGAGGGCGACTTTGTTGTAGGTATTCAAGCTGACATGTGGTGGTAGAATTTTTTACCTTCGGGTCTTAAGTGATATCGAGCATACCGGGGGAGTGGTATGACGGCCTTGCCTTTAGGGCGGGCAAGGTTCTCGATATCCTATTTATTGCAATAGTTGAGCTCTTTCCTAGCAGCACAAAGAGTTTCATTTTTATTGCTATGAGTCTTCCATATTTGAGTTTCGTTTCAAATGTGTTCTTGCCAAAGATACTCATCGACCGCTTCGAAAGGAGCGGTTTTTTTATGTGTGACATATCTAATCTTTTAAGGCTTAAGGCTTAAGGTTTAAGGGGGAAAGGGGGAAAGGGTTATGAGTTATGGGAAGAATGTTGCTTTCTAAATTCGCGAGGGCTGCATCCATTTTGGGCCTTAAAACATTTGGAGAAATAGTTGCTGTCAGAAAAGCCGCAAGACTCAGCAATGTGTTGGATGCTTTTGTTGTCGTTTAATAATAAGGATGCCGAGTGTCGAATTTGAAGGTCTTTGACGTATTGGTTTGGGGATGTATTTAAAAACTGCCTGAATAACCTTTCTAGTTGCCGCTTGCTGATATAGGCCGCTTGCGCAATGGTTTCTGTATCTAACCCTACTTCTTTGTAATGACGGTCAATATGTGCGAGAGCACGGCTCAATGCCAGGGTTGTTCTTGGTAAGCTATGGGTCTGTTCTTGATATCGCCGAGCAAGTTCTATCGCAAGTTGCTGCATTGTGCTCGTCAATATGATTTCAAACCCCTGTTCTGCGTTGTCGTATTCCGATTTGATTTGTTGTAGAAGTCCATTGATTCGTTTCAACTGAGAAAGTGATAACGTAAGCTTTGCTTGATATTCAGATGCTTGTCGAGCAATTGGTTCTACCTTGAAAAGCGCTTGATAACCTGGCATTTGACGCATTGAAGGGACCTCAAAAAAAGGCAATGCCGTATCAAACATCAAGTTTACAATCTTCAGTTTATTTACTTCACAAAATCCATGTTCAATATCCCCATTTATAACAAATACATCTCCTGTACTTAAAGGGTAAGTGTGGCTAGCTACCGTATGCTTTCCACTACCACTCACAACTAAGAAAAGTTCAGAAAAGTCATGGCTATGTTCGTCAAAGTCGAAATCGTGATGACCATCGACATAGGCAAATTTTATCTGAGGATATCTCTGATGACTTTGGAGTCTAAACTTGGTTTTCATGTCGCTATTTTACCTATTTCTGTCGCTTATTTGGTAGTTAAACGCCGTGGTTAAGATTACTATTTTTTGAACAAAGACAATATTAACTTTTAGAGCGAGAGGTCAAATTTTTGCTCTAAGTAAAAAAATAGTAGGACTTTAAATGAATACTGTGGAAATTCTCGAAGCACAGAAGCAGCTTGCACCCATAAGTCGACAAGCGGCTACTGAGGGCATTGTGCTACTAAAAAATAGTGATTCAATATTGCCATTGCAGGCTAGTGATACGGTGTCTCTTTTTGGTCGCTGTCAGATTGATACCTACCGAAGTGGCACTGGATCTGGTGGAGCTGTGAATGTCCCTTATTCCGTTAATGCATTACAGGGCTTGTATGAGAATCCAAACATCAATCTTAATCTCAGTTTGGTGGAGGTATACAAACGTTGGGTCAAGGACAACCCGTTCAATGACGGAGGAGGTGGTTGGGCAGCAGAACCTTGGTTTCAAGATGAAATGCCTCTTTCAAATTCAGTTGTGATGGATGCCGTTGCCAAATCTAACAAAGCCGTTATTTTTATCGGTCGAACGGCGGGTGAAGATCAAGATAATGCACAGCAGCAAGGCAGTTACAATTTAACCGCGCTAGAAATACAAATGTTGGAGAAAGTGACAGAATATTTTGATGATGTCATTGTGATACTGAACGTGACCAACATAATCGATATGTCATGGACAAGTTCACTTAAAGGTTCTGCTGCGATTAAGGCTGTTCTGTATAGTTGGGCCGCAGGTATGGAAGGTGGGCATGCTTTAGCTGATGTTTTATCAGGTGATGTTAGCCCGAGTGGACGTTTGACCGACACTATTGCGCACTCTTTATCTGATTATCCTTCCAGCGCTAGCTTCGGAAATAAAGAGCGTAATCTGTACCAAGAAGATATCTATGTCGGGTATCGGTATTTTGAAACTTTCAATCCTAAAGCTGTTCAATTTGAGTTTGGTTTTGGGCTGTCCTACACCCGCTTTTCCAATAAATTAAATGCATTGACGACTCTTGGTTCCGGCTCTGAACAAGAGTTGGTCTTCGATATTGAAGTTAAAAACATAGGCGAGAAATACAGTGGTAAGGATGTGGTTCAACTGTATGTTGAATCGCCTCAAGGTCACCTTGGTAAGCCTTCACGAGCACTGATCGGTTTTGTGAAAACACCGACCTTGGACCCGCAAGATACGGTGTGTTTGACTATTTCATGTCCTCTATCTTCCTTCGCATCATTTGATGACTCCGGTAAAACGGGACACCCAAATAGTTACGTACTTGAAGCTGGAGAATATCACTTTTATCTAGGAGGAAGTGTTCGCCAGGCAAAGCTTGTTAGTGAGAGCGTTAAAATAGAAGAGCTGTTAGTTGTTGAGCAATTAACGGAAGCACTTGCTCCTGTCACCGGATTTAGTAGGTTGATCCCAAAAGGCAACGAGGAAAATGGTGTTTACAGTTGCGATTACGAATCTGTGCCGCTGCGAACTATTGATTTGAGTAAACGTATTCTGAGTGAGCTTCCAAGCTCTATTCCTCTTGGTGAAGATACGGGCATTCGTTTACTGGATGTTAAGCAGGGGCGAGCGAACATTGACGAATTTATCTCGCAAATGACCGTAAAGCAGTTAGCGACAATTGTTCGTGGGGAAGGTATGTGCAGCCCTAAGGTGACGCCAGGTACTGCTGCTGCTTTTGGGGGTGTTTCGCCGAGCTTATTTGATTTAGGTATCCCTGTCGTTGCAGCTGCTGATGGTCCGTCTGGTATCCGAATGGACAGCGGACATAAAGCATCTCAAGTCCCAATTGGTACATTATTAGGCTGTACATGGAACCCAGAACTGAATGAGAAACTATTTCATTTAGTGGGGAAAGAGATGCAAGCCAATCATATTGATACGTTGCTTGGTCCTGGGATTAACATCCACCGCCACCCTTTGAATGGTCGAAATTTTGAGTATTTCTCAGAAGATCCATTTCTCTCAGGGGTAATAGCTGCATCTCAAACTCTTGGTCTTAAAGCTGCAGGAGTATCTGGCACAATCAAGCATTTGGTGGCGAATGATCAAGAAACGTCACGGTTTGATGTTGATAGTGTTATATCTCAAAGAGCACTTCGTGAGATTCATCTGAAGCCTTTTGAAATAGCGGTAAAACAAGGAGGAGCTTCGAGTGTTATGACCTCCTACAACCCTATTAATGGTCACTGGGCTGCATCCAATTACGACCTCAATACTACGATTCTTCGTGGGGAGTGGGGTTATAAAGGGATAGTGATGACGGATTGGTGGGCAAAAATGAATGACCCAATCAAAGGTGGCTCTGAAAGTCGAAGTTACACATCCTTTATGCTTCGCTCTCAAAATGATCTTTATATGGTTGTTGAGCATGATGGTGCGGAAAATAACGTGTCGAATGACGATACGTTACAGGCGCTTGAAAACGGAACGTTGAGCTTAGGGGAGTTGCAACGAAGCGCGATGAATATTTGTCGTTTTATTATGGACTCTCCAGCAATGGGTCGCCCATTAGTCGCTTTTGATCCAGTTAAGAGCTTTGAGGCGACCCAAAATCTTAATAAACAACAGAGTAAAACTGATGGAGACTTTTGCTCTCTGACGGCAGAGCAACATGCAATAGTATTACCACTTAATATCAGAGAAAACCGTAGCATTGTTTTGGAAGTTAAACAGGCTGGTGTGTATCGATGTGCAGGTATTGTTAACTACGATAGTGGCACTTTGGCTCAATCTGCGTGTAGTTTAAGTCTCAATAACGTGTACGCGATGTCTCTATCAGTGAATGGTACTAATGGCGAGACAGTTTCAGTTGAGGGGCTCTCCGTTAAGCTTGATAAAGGCTTTTATTCTTTGGATATTGAATTCATCAAATTAGGCTTAGAATTGGAGCAATTAGTATTTTCGTTTATGCCTGAATAGGGCTAAGGGATAACAGTCGTTTATTTAACTCTCGTTGCTCAAAAAAGAGGTAAAGTGAGAGAAAATAAACGACTACTTTGAGGTTGAGTTATTGTGCTTTTTGATATTGCTTCATCGCGTCAACAAAGGAGTTTCGCATCCCTTCGATTCCTAATCGCTCAGATTCTTCAACGTAAGTCAGTGCTGCACTAAAATCTCCAGATGAAACCGAGTTTTCTATAAGAGTTTGATAAACCTCTTTCTTATTCAGTGTATTTTCCGTTAATAAATCTGATTGGGCTACGGTTGATTCTGGAATAATTTGTTGAACTCGCTTTTGACGGTTTTGTTCTTCAACAACGGTGGTTACCGCTGTGAATTTAAAATCAAAGGAGACTTTCCCGATTGCAGAATGAGGGATGGCGTAGTCCGTGTTATGAGCGATGTTTGCCTGGATATCACCAGAACGTATCGCCATATCACTTGGTTTTTCGACAGGAGTTGTTTCCGCGAGTGCTTCGCTGGTTGTGAATACGACCAAGTAAGCAGGAGCCTCGCCGTTTAAGTAACGTTCTTGCAGTTCGATTTGCGCGCCATATTGTGCACCATCAAGCAGGCTAAGTGGTTGGTACTTAATACTTTCATTGCCAATGACATCTAGCGGCTGGTAATTTTTGTCTAAGACTAAAAGTGACGGAACGAATGCTGAATAACTAGCATTTGAAGTCACTGAAAAACGAATAGCATCTAGTGTTGCAGGAAGCTTTAGCCCTCCAGCAAAGGATCGGCCCGATTTGAACTCGATCTTAGGGCTTGCTGTGGTGATCGAAACAGATGTTTCTTCTGGGTTCGTAACGCTTTGATATTGAATTGTACTCAGGTTTTCACAGCAGTTTTCGTTGTTCTGTAGTGACTCTAGCCCCGGAGAAGTTTTGTGGTAGCTAACCGGTGACTCTGTCACTGTTGAACAGGCGCTTAGTGCGAATACCGCTGGTAGAATTGCTAAATATTTCATAATTTCTCACAGTTAAAAAAGCATATCTGATTCAGAGTGCCTGATTGATAATAGAGACACACTACAAGAAAGCGCTTTCTTTTTGAGTGACGAACACCAAATTTAAAGAAATACTCGCTAATAATTAGTACGAATTAGGTAACAGGCTGCCGTTGGGCTGTTACCTAGATTGAAAGTTAACGAGATACCGAACTTAACAACTGAGTAAAGCGTTGCCATGATTTTTGGTCAGCTTCATGTTGATAGTTATTCGATCCGAATACTGTGAAGGCGTGTGGCGCACCACTATAAGTGATCATCTCATGCGGAACTTTGGTTGATTCAAGTTGAGCGGCGAGGCTTCCAAAGTCGTGCATTGAAATCATGGCATCAGCCGTGCCGTGGAACACGACTACGGGAGCTTTAGTCTGCGAGTAGTCTTGACCTTTTGGTGTTGATAAACCGCCATGGAAGGTGACATAAGCCTTCGAAGGAATGCCCGCACGAGCGGCTTCCAATACAGTGGCTCCGCCGAAACAGTATCCCATCATTACGTTGTTATCTAAGTTGCCGCCAAGTCTTTTCGCTTCCATGGCACCAGCGTTGAGCAACGTACGCATTTTTTCTCTGTCTTTATACAGCTCGCCTGTATGTTGCTTTTTATCTTTCACTTCCGTAGGGCGAATGCCTTTACCAAATAGGTCGATGGCGAACACGTTGTAACCGAGTTCGTTGAGCATCTCAGAACGTTTCTTTTCGTAATCGGTTAAGCCATCCCAATCGTGTATTAGCAGTACCAAAGGCGCTTGGTCACTGGCTTCACTCCAATAACCTTCGTAATCCATCCCATCGACTTGGTAAGTGACGTTTTCTCCTGATATCGCAGAGAAGGGCAGTAAAACTGAAAACAGGCCGAGCGTAGTGAGTTTTCGCATGCGTAATTCCTTTCGATGACAATTGACGTTCCAATCGAAAGTATAGATAACGCGATGATTCTCGCCAGATTTCTGTCTCTAACTTGAAATGTCTGGCAGGGATAGCAGGTGGCTATTACTGATAAACAGCCATCGAAAGGGAGTGCGATGGCTGTTCATGATGCGCTGAGAAATTCTCAGTTCGCAGAAACGCGGGGCATTAGAGTAGAAAAGAACGGATTACTACCAAGTAGCGTTATCAGCGGTGTGACTACTTCGAAGTTCTGGGTACTTACGTTGATAGCGCGGCAACATCGACTCATTACCTAAGATACCACCTTGATGGATATAGATGACAGTTTTGGTTGGGTTATCTTCTTGCCATTGTTCTAAGCATTGCCACATTAATGGGTCGTAGAGCAGGTCGAATTCAATATCAGTTTGTTCTTGTAGAGCCAACCAAGTTTGATAGTCCTGCTGGTACAACTTACCAAAGTGGTGTTTGGCTTTAAGCGGTAATATCTGCGGGTGATCGGTTTCGCCAAGCTCGTTGAACTGTTGCGTTAGGTAATCACTGCCGCCAACACATGCACAGGTTAATACCGGGATGTTGTGTAGTTTTAAATGCTTATGTAGATACAGAGCCGTGGCGCCTGTGCCTGCTGGCAGTGCCACAACAAAATCGTATTGGTTTTCAAAGCGAGTCCAGCTCAGTATTTCCATCGCCAGTTGTTTTACGCCATATTCAGAAAGCTGAGAGCGTCCACCTTCTGGTAACACAATGCATTGTGAGTCAGGCTGTCTGACTTGCTCAATATACGTCTGTGGATGAAGTTCAGAGCCTGTTTCTTTGACTGAAATAACCTCAGCCCCAAGGTCGATAGCGCCACGGTAGTTGCCGAGTGGGCGTTCTTGTAGCCATTGAGGCAGGTGGTCGACGTAGAACTCAAGCGTCCAACCTTTGATTTTTGCAAGTGCGGCGAGCGAGAACAATGAGTTGGCTTGAGCGGAACCATAGCTTATTAGGGTGGTAGTGCTTGGGTGCTCGTCTTCCAGTAGCTTCATGAACTTTCTGGCTTTGTTGCCGCAAAAGTGGGAATGAAGCTGATCGTCACGCTTTAAGAAAAAGGTGTGGTCGTTGTATTGATGTTGAGTTACAGGGCTATTATTTAGTTTCATCGCACTTAGACAAAATGCTGACTCAAGAGCCAGCATTTTTAAATCAAATAGGACGGACGAGTATCTAGTAGCCAGAGGCGGCTGTAAACCAACTAAATCAAGTTTTCGTTCGATATTGACGCGGATGAATCGGCTTGAAAGGTGATCTTGGCTGTGCATCCACCACAGCTGCGATTAAACAATTCAAAGTCCCAATGAAAACGCTGACACAAGTCATCGACAATCAACAAACCTAGCCCGTGTCCATTCGGGTTGTATTGCTCCTGAAGGCCTTCGCCTTGGTCTTCAATAATAAGACTGTCTTGAGAAAGGGTAATAGTTACTGTACCGCTATTAGTGGCTGCAATCGCGTTTCTTAACAAGTTACCGACCAACATATTCATTATCGCGCTGGTGGCCTGAATTGTGGGTTCTGATTGAACTTGTAAGGTTATCGCGACTTCCTTCTCGTCAGCCTGCAACGAATTTTTAGAAACGATAGTCTCTAGCTCTTGCTGGCTGAATAAACGTAGCGGTGCATCGTCACTGTTTCTTTCATAGCGAACGAGGCCAAGCAGTGCATCGACCATTTCAGACATTTGAACAATGGCTTCATCAATACGTTCAACCTGACGAGATTGAAATTCGGTTGTTTCGCTTCTCAGTAACAGTTTGTTGGCACCACGAGCAACAGTCAACGGAGTTCTTAGTTCATGACTTGAGTAGCGTGCGAAAGCTTGCTCGCGTTTTACTAGAGAATTGATTTCTCTTCTGTATTGATTGAGTTGATCCGTCAACTGACGAAACTCCACCGCCGCATCGTCATTCACTCCAAATTCTTCGTTTAGATTGAGCTTATTGGATTCAAGCTGTTCAGACAGGGAGTTGAAGGGCTCAATCAGCCGTTTAGACAACCGATAGAGCAGAGCTCCGAAGCTGAATATTAGAATAGAGAGAAGGGCTAATACAAATGTGGTGGCATAAACGAGCTCAAAGACACTAAGCTCGACACGGTCTATTTCAGAAAGCAGAACAATAGGGTGAGTTCTACCTTCATGAGTATACTCGCCTACATAGACCATGCGAGATTCTGGATCTTCACCGACCTCACCAATGAAATTTTCTTTGCCTTCAATATACTTTAAATACTTTTTCGGTAGATAGGAAAGATCGTTGTAAGCGATAGTCAGGTCATCAATACGAAGCTCTCCACTTTCACCTGACTGGAATAACCCGACTGCATAGTTGCGGTCAATTAGGATGCGTCTTTCACCCACGCGGTCTTCCGACAAGTACAGGGCTGTGATAAATACCACATAGACAAATGCCGACACAATTACGGCCATTAACCCAAAGAAAACCGCTAAGCGGCCCGTTAGGGTTTTTGTGCTTGTAAGAACATTTGAAATCAATTCGATGGCTCCAATCGGAAGCCAACTTTAGGCACCGTAATTAACATCTGAGTGTCGAAAGGCTTGTCGAGTTGATTACGTAACTGATAAATGTGACTGCGCAACACATCATTGTTGGGCTCGTTTTCTTCCCATAACTTGTAGGAAATAGCTTCACGAGTGACTACTTCAGGTGCGCTTTGGCACAGCATCTCAAGTATGGTGTAAGTGGTTGGGTTGAGCGCTAGTAGTTTATCTTGGCGGTAAGCTTTACGGGTTTTTTGGTCGATGGTGAGTTCATCGAACTGAAGTTTTGAAGAGGCGACTTTTCCGCGGTAACGACGGACTAACGCGTTCATTCTTGCTTCTAGAATATCCAAATCAAATGGCTTGGTGAGGTAATCATCGGCACCATGCTCAAACCCTTTTAACATATCATCGCGGCTATCTAACGCAGTCAGCATCAAAATAGGTGTCGCGTTACCTTGGTCTCGCAGTTTATTACAAACCGTTAGGCCGTCCATTCTCGGTAACATTAGATCCAATATGATGATATCAAATGAGTTTTCCAACGCGAGTTGTAGGCCAAGTTCACCGTTGTCTGCGTAATCGAGTTCCATGCCAATACACTCAAAATAATCAAACAAGACACCTGCAATTTCACGGTTATCTTCGACTAATAGAACTCGTTTCATTTTGATTCTCATACAGAAATAGACAGTAACATTATCCTGAGTGAGCGTGAAAAATATGTCAATAACATAACTTTCACTTATGGGAGGGTAGATTGGCTTCAGATTAAAAAATAGAAGAACGTATTATGTCTGAACTTCATATTAGCCGCCCTAAAGTCTCCACATCACGGATCAATCCCGCCGTTTCACTATCGATCATTGTGCCGTTTTACGATGAACAAGAGGTGTTAGAAGAGTTTCATTCTCGCTTAACCAAGGTACTGGATAGCTTACCGATCACGAGTGAGATTGTTTATGTCGACGATGGCAGCAAAGACAACAGCTTGGACTTGGTGAGTTCATTCACTTCAATCAATAGCTCAATTTCTGTGATTGGTTTAAGCCGTAACTTTGGTAAAGAGTCAGCCATGAGTGCTGGTCTTGAGCATTGCCGAGGACAAGCGGTGATCTTGTTAGACGCAGACCTGCAAGATCCGCCGGAGCTGATCCCACAAATGGTTGCCAAGTGGCGCGAAGGCTATGACGTTGTGAATATGCAGCGTAGCCAACGTGATGGTGAAACGTGGTTTAAGAAGTTTTCAGCAGCAAGCTTTTACAAAGTCATGAACGTGGCAGCGAAGATCGATGTTCCAGAAAATGTCGGTGATTTCCGACTGTTAAGCCGAGAGGTTGTCGACCATATCAACCAACTGCCTGAACGTAACCGTTACATGAAAGGTATTTTCTCATGGCCGGGTTTTAGGCAAGCAACGATTCAGTTTAAGCGCGATGCTCGCTTCTGTGGCGAGACGAAATGGAACTACCTGAAACTCATCGGATTGGCGATGGATGGCATCACATCATTTTCTATCCGCCCACTGCGTATTGCGACGGCCGTTGGTGGATTAGTGGCGCTTACCGCTTTTGTGTATGGCGTCTTCATCGTGTTCAAAACCATGATGTTTGGTGAGCCTATTACTGGCTACCCATCCATGATGGTGGTTCAACTTGCCCTTGGCGGCATTCAACTTCTGAGTATTGGTTTAATGGGGGAATACATAGGTCGTATTTTCATTGAAACCAAGAACCGCCCTTTGTATCTGATTCAATCGGTGGTCGATACCCCAGCATTAAAAACACATTTTAAATTAGAGGAGTCAGCATGAGCCTGAACCGAACGCACCTATGGTATTTGTTGGCTTTTGCATTGGTTCTAAGGCTCTTATCTCTGGCGACATACCCTTTAATGGATACTACGGAAGCGCGCTATGGAGAAATGGCTCGCTTGATGGTAGAAACCGGCAATTGGTTAACCCCTCAATTTGATTACGGCATCCCTTTCTGGGGTAAACCACCGTTGTTCACATGGATGAGTGCGGCTGGGATTGAGCTGTTTGGTTTGAGTGAGTTTGCTGTGCGTGCACCACACTGGCTAGCAGGTTTTGCGACGATTCTGTTGGTTGCATACATGGCTAAGCGTACCGGACAAAGTGCCTTGGTGGCGGCTGTGGTATTGGCGACATGTGGGATTTTCTCTATTGCGGCGGGTGCTGTGATGACCGACATGGCGTTAACGTTAGCGATGACCATTGCCATGTTAGGTTTTTACCTATGTTGGTTAGGAGGAGAGAGTTGTAAGGGAGAGGGCAATGCTGAGACTAATCGGTCTTGGGGTTATGTTGGTTTCATTGGTTTAGCACTAGGCTTGCTTGCAAAAGGGCCGGTAGCGATTGTGATCATGGGTATCGCTGTTTTCCCTTGGTTAGTATTGCAACATGGCTTCTTTGGCGCTTTCAAAGTGTTATGGCAACGCTTTCCACTGTTGTCTGGCTTAGGTGTGATGCTGGCGATTGCCTTGCCTTGGTACATCATGGCTGAAATGGCAACACCGGGTTTTATTGATTACTTTATTGTTGGCGAGCACTTTAAGCGTTTTGTTGTGAGTGGCTGGGAGGGCGATTTATACGGTTCTGCCCATGACCAAGCAAGAGGCATGATCTGGTTGTTTTGGCTTCAAGCGGCTGCACCGTGGTCGATTGTGTTGCCTATTTTGACTTTCGCCCGTCGTAAGAAAATCGCAGAAGTTAACGCTGAACATAGTGGATTGTTTTCATTCCTCGTGTGTTGGTTGGTCTCTCCTCTGATTCTTTTTACCATGGCGGGTAATATTCTTCCTGCCTATGTGTTGCCAGGCATTCCTGCCCTTGGCTTGTTGGTGGCAATGCTTGTAGTAGAAAAAGATAAGAAGTGGTTCTCGAGTGTGGCTTTAGTGCTACCTGTGTTGCTAATGATTGCAATGGTCTACCTCAACTTAGGCAAAGCGAATGAGAAAAGTGACCGTATTATCTTCGAACAGATTACGGATGAAGCGCCGAGCTTTTATGTCGGTAAACGACCGTTCTCCGGGCAGTTTTACAGTCATGGACAAGCGAAAAAGTTACTCGATGTTGAACAGTTAGATGGTATCGACAAGTTCTATCTGATTGGTAAAAGAGCGGAAGTAGAAACCAAGATTAAAGACAACGCGTTAACCTGTATTTTAGAACCGACGGTGAAGATCAAGCGCGCTCTATTTAGTTGTCATAGCCAAAATATCAAACCAAATCTATCGTTGAGCCATATTCGAAGTGATGGCGATGTTCAATTTTAACTCGTCATCGAGACTGTTTAGCCACAAGTTCGACGCGCTAAACAAAAAACTACAACCTCACCATAAGATGATTAAATTCGCTATGGTGGGGGCGGGTGGCTTTGTTGTCGATTGTGCCGTGTTTGCATTGCTGCATTACGTTATTGGACTGCCTTTGATGAGTGCTCGAATTGGTTCTTTCATCGTAGCTGCAACGACAACTTGGTTTGGAAATCGAGTGTTGACCTTTGAGCTCAAAGGGCAGGGGAGTTGGTCCGAAAAGCTGATTCAGTGGCAAAAGTTCATGCTGTCAGCATCGATATCGGCGATACCTAATTTGCTGTGCTTTAAGTTGATGACGGAGTTACTCCCTGCATTTACTGGGGCAGTGTTTATCGCAATGGCGGTTGGCATCTTGGTGGGCATGGTCAGTAACTATTTGCTTAGTCAGTATTGGGTGTTCACACGTTAAGCTCCCTAGTAGCAGACACAAAAAAGCGCAGCTAAATAGCTGCGCTTTGTGTTTTTACGATAGCGAAGTAAACTGGTTCGCGATATTAGCGTTGTGCTGCGCGCTGGCGGTTCTTGCCGTTACTTGCAGGTTTGCCACCTTGACCATTGCCCGCTTTGTTACGGTTTGGTTTGCCATTTCCGCCGCCATTACCTTGTGATTGCTGACCACCAGGACCTTTCTTAATGAAGCCAGTCGCTGGTTTACGAGCATTGCCATTACCGCCACCTTGGTTAGCATTACCTTGGCTACCGTTGCCGTTACCATTCGGCTTCTTGCCACCCGGTTTCTTACCAGAGTGGTTACGTGGGCTTTCGCCACCAAGACCTGGCTGAGATTTACTGTGCTTAGTCGCAAAGCGTTGTGAACCGTGACGACCAGACTTACGACGTTGTGCCGGTGTTTGTGCATCAAAGTCTTCTGCTGGTACTAGGCAGTTTGCTTTGTCACCAATTAGGTGCTGTTTACC
This sequence comes from Vibrio sp. 10N.222.51.C5, assembly GCF_041474575.1. Taxonomy (NCBI): domain Bacteria; kingdom Pseudomonadati; phylum Pseudomonadota; class Gammaproteobacteria; order Vibrionales; family Vibrionaceae; genus Vibrio; species Vibrio sp. 10N.222.51.C5. Next base: position 36,865 of record NZ_JBFRUJ010000032.1, on the reverse strand, counting down.
CATGCTGATCAGTGCTTCACGGATGATTTTCCAGTTTTCAGGATCGTGGTAACGAAGCAGTGCTTTATGCAGACGACGTTGACGATCACCTTTCGGCACAGGAACATCTTCACGCTTCTTATATTTCACGCGTTTCAGAGGGTTAGTCTCTGAGTAGTACATCGACGTTGCATTACACATTGGCGATGGGTAGAAGTTCTGTACTTGGTCACACTCGTAGTTGTGCTTTTTCAGCCACATTGCAAGGTTAAGCATGTCTTCATCTTCTGTGCCCGGGTGAGCAGAGATAAAGTAAGGAATTAAGTACTGTTTCTTACCGGCTTCAGCGCTGTACTTCTCGAACATCTCTTTGAAACGATCGTAAGTGCCCATGCCCGGCTTCATCATCAGATCCAGTGGGCCTTTTTCAGTATGCTCTGGAGCAATCTTCAAGTAACCACCAACGTGGTGAGTCACAAGCTCACGAACGTATTCTGGAGATTCAATCGCTAAGTCGTAACGTACACCAGAAGCGATCATGATCTTCTTAACACCCGGTACTTTTCTCGCAGAGCGGTACAGGTCGATAGTGTGTTGATGGTCTGTGTTTAGCTTTTCACAGATTTTCGGGAACACACATGATGGACGACGACAGTTAATTTCAGCTTTTGGATCTGAACAACCTAAACGGTACATGTTCGCCGTTGGGCCGCCCAAGTCAGAAATAGTACCTGTGAAGCCCGGTACTTTATCTTTAATGTCTTCGATCTCATCCAAGATAGATTCTTTCGAACGGTTCTGAATGATGCGACCTTCGTGCTCTGTGATTGAACAGAAAGAACAACCACCAAAACAACCACGCATGATGTTAACCGAGGTTTTGATCATGTCGTATGCTGGGATTTTCGCTTTGCCGTACATCGGGTGCGGAACACGCTTGTACGCAAGGCCAAACACGTAGTCCATCTCTTCTGTGGTCAATGGAATAGGCGCTTGGTTAATCCAAAGCTCGCGATCACCGTGACGTTGAATCAGAGCACGACCTGAGTACGGGTTTGTCTCAAGGTGCAGAATACGACTAGCGTGAGCGTAAAGAATACGGTCATTGTTTAGCTTTTCGTAACCTGGGATACGAACCGCTGTAGTTTTTGCATCGTGACGAGAAGGGCGAATAGTAATAGGTTGCGCTTTTACTTCTTCTTTTTCGTCTTTCTTGGTATCACACTGAGTTTCAACTTCGTACGGGTTAACCGGAACATACGCTTTGTTCGGCTTTTCGATACGAGAAGAGTCAATGATCTTGAAGCCTTCAGGGGCCGCAGGAAGATTGATAGCAGTACCGCGGATATTGGTCAGCGTAGACATGTCTTCACCATCGGCAATGCGGTGTGCTACTTCAACCAGTGCACGCTCAGCGTTACCAAAAAGAAGAATGTCAGCTTTTGCATCAAACAATACAGAGCGGCGAACTTTATCTGACCAGTAGTCGTAGTGAGCTACACGACGTAAGCTCGCTTCAATACCACCAAGCACGATTGGCGTGCCTTTGTAAGCTTCACGACAACGTTGAGAATAAACCAGAGTTGCACGATCAGGACGCTTGCCACCTTCATTGTTCGGAGTATAAGCATCATCGTGACGTAATTTGCGATCAGAGGTGTAGCGGTTGATCATGGAGTCCATGTTACCCGCTGTGATGCCGAAGAATAGGTTAGGTTTACCTAGCTTCATGAAGGCATCTTTATTGTCCCACTTTGGTTGAGCAATAATGCCCACGCGGAAACCTTGAGCTTCAAGCAGACGGCCGATGATAGCCATACCAAAGCTCGGGTGATCGACATAAGCGTCACCAGTTACAATAATAATGTCACAGCTATCCCATCCAAGAGCATCCATCTCCTTTCTACTGGTAGGCAAAAAGGGTGCAGTTCCGTAGCACTCGGCCCAGTATTTTTTGTGTTCGTGAATAGGAGTGATATCGCTGTACATATTTCAACCTCTGATTTTTGAGGCGGGAATTATAGCGGCATGAGCCTAGACTAGCCAGTAGAACATGCCCCTGTTAGTTCTGGTGTCTTTCGTCTTTTTACGGTAAATGGCGATAAAAGAGCCATACAACAGCATAGTTGAAGCCTTGAATAACGTCGCTAATTTGTGATTTTGATTAGTGTTCGCAGCAGTTTTTGATATTATTCGCGAAAATAAGTCTGAAGAAGTAGATCCACAATGGTCGAAACGTTATTAGTACAATTTGCTCCGATGCTTTTAGGAGCCCAACTGATCTTAACCCTCATCTTGGTGAAAGGGGATATTTGTCCGGGGCAGCGTGGTCGGATCCACAAGATGTTACCTGCGATTGGCGTGCTGTGGCTTGCCGTCGCTTCAGTAAAAATTGAAGCCTTTCTGGTCGTGTTTGCGATCTTTTATTTCTATTCTCAAGTTCAAACCAAGAAGACACGTGATTCCGGCCCTATTTGGGTGATGTACTTAGCTTGTGGTTTGGCATTGTCTTACGTTGCTATCCAAGCGACGGAACAAGCAACTACCGTTGGTATCATCACTACTGTATTGCTAGTGGCACTGTTAGGCTCAGCGTTTGGCCATTTACTGCTGACGATTGCAAGAACACGCTTACAGGCATTTCACCGTGTTCTGCCTGTTGTTGGTGTTTTGACGGGCATGTTGGTGGTTTTGGCAACAGTCGTGAGTGTCTATTCTTTGTCTGAAGCTCAACTAGAACCAGTGATTTCAACGCTACTGTTCAGCTTTGCTTTGCTAATCTCAGCTATCGTGGTGTGGTGTTGGCATCTACTGTTCGTTAAAACCCCGGAAAAACTTCAACTGACGGTTTCGTTACTGATGTTATTGGCTGCGGCTGTGGGTTTAACGCCAGTGTGGGCACTTTAATCGCGCACTTTCATTAATTACGTGCGCTCATTAATCACGCATTCTCTTTAAGAAGTGTGATCAGTTTTTTAGCATGGCCTTGGTAAGCGTTCTAAACTTAATTTTAGTCGGTGTGTTCGTAAGGAGTACGAGATGGATTTAAGCAACGTCAAAGGTTTCGATAGCATTATCTTGCTGGGAATCGTGAATGAGAAACTTCGCCTAGAGTGCGATAGCTTTGAAGAGCTGATCAGTATGTATGAAATGGATATAGAAAGTGTCGTGGGCAAGTTCGATATGCTTGGCTATCAATACGACCCATTGACTAACCAGTTTAAGTCTTATCCAAGATAGTCTATTTTCGCGAATCAACAGATATCGAAAATCATCGATACTGAAACTAAAAAGTCACAGATTATCTGTGACTTTTTTTGTTTCTGGCGTTTGCCTTTCCGATTTAATACAGGCTTAAGCTAGCTCAATAATGAACCTCTTAAACGACTTCAATACCATCTAAGTGACTCTTACTCTGCTGTCTTGCTGTGCTAAAGAAAGCCTGTAGGTAACGTTTGTCTTTTTCTGAGTTTCTTACTGCGGCAAACAGTCTTCTTGAAAGCCCTTTACCTAACGGTTTGCTGGCTATCAAACCTTGTCTTGAGAACTCACTGATCGCCCAATTTGGTAATGCCGCGACACCTAATCCTGCCGATACCATTTGCACCAACATTAAGGTGTTGTCTGCTTGTTTCCACTTCTTAGGTTCTACACCTGCTGGTTGCAAAAAGTGCTTCACTACGTCTAAACGCTGCTTTTGAACTGGGTAGGAGAGCATAGTGAGATCGCTAAGATCTTGCGGTTCAATGCTCGCTTTATCGGCCAAAGGCGAGTTGATCGCGGTGATAAGACGCATCTCAAAATCGAAAAGCGGCTCGTAATGAACCTCAGAGCGAGGCTGTATATCAGAGGTGATCACCAAATCTAGCTCGCCTGCCATTAGCGCGGGTAGCGGCTCAAACCCAAAGCCTGACGAGAAATCTAGCGTTACGCTTGGCCAAGCCACTTGATATTCCTTCAAAGCAGGCATTAACCATTGGAAGCATGAGTGACATTCAATCGCCATGTGCAAACGACCATTCACATCCTCTTTCAGGCTCGCGAGTTCGTTCTCCGCTTTAGCTATTCTTGGCTGTATCTCATCGGCAAGCCTAAGCAAAATCTCACCTTCAGAGGTGAACTTAACTGGTCTAGTTTTACGTAGGAAAAGCTGACCACCGATACGCGCCTCAAGGTCTTTCAGTTGGTGAGAAAGCGCCGACTGAGTCAAGTGAAGAGAAGTTGCCGTCGCTGTTAGCGAGCCGCTGTCTCTTAAGGTAGTCAATGTTCGAAGGTGTTTAAGCTCTATCATGAGTTTTCCTCATATTCCCTAAGCCAATTCAATATTTCTTAATAATCACCCTACGGGGTTTTCTTTCATTTGTAAACGTCTAGATGTCCAGATGGATTTAATTTTTCAGCTTTAGATTATTCAAGATGAATATTTTTAATAAACAAGATGAATATTTGGACGTTGTTCATCGTTCAGATTAGGGAGATAGTTTAGCCATCTAGACGCCTTGTAAAGAACTTAAACCATAAGCTAGGCAGTTTGATCGAACACTAAAAATTATTGAATAAGGAACAGGTTCATGACTACGACAACGCATATTTTAGGCTACCCACGTATCGGCGAAAAACGCGAACTCAAATTCACTTTAGAAAAATACTGGCGCGGTGAGATTAACCAATCAGATTTAAAGCAACTCGGTAGCGAACTAAGAAATCGTAACTGGAATGTACAAGCTAAGGCGAATCTAAGCTTTGCAACTGCGGGTGACTTCGCATGGTACGACCATGTTCTAACAACGACGTTACTTCTAGGTCATGTACCTGAGCGTCACGCTGGTGGATCAGAAGGTGAAAAAGCCTTCCCAGATTTAGATACCTTGTTCCGCGTTGGTCGCGGTCAATCTCAAACTCAAATACAATCTCAAAGGCAGCCAACTTGTTGTGGCGCTAAGCACGGCTCTGAAAGCGCTAAAGATGGTGCAGCAGCATCAGATATGACGAAGTGGTTCAACACTAACTATCACTACATTGTTCCTGAGTTCAGTAAAGACGACACCTTTGAAGTGAGTTGGCCACAACTGTTTGACGAAGTGAGTGAAGCGATTAAAGCGGGGCATAAGGTGAAGCCAGTTCTTCTAGGCCCGTTATCTTATTTATATCTCGGCAAGGAAGTAGAAGAGGGCTTTGACCGTTTAACTTTGCTTCCACGCTTGCTTACCGCTTACCAAGCGATTCTGGCAAAACTGGCCAAGTTGGGCGTTGAGTGGGTACAAATCGATGAACCTATCCTTTCTCTGGAACTTGAGACTAAGTGGGCAGATTCATTCAAATTGGCTTATCAGGTGATTCAAGGTGATGTGAAGCTACTCCTTACCACGTACTTTGATTCTGTGACTGACACGTTAGATAAAATCATGGAACTGCCCGTCAACGGCTTACACATCGATTTGGCTGCCGCACCCCAGCAACTCGATGAAGTGGTGAACAAGCTACCTGAAGATTGGGTGCTGTCTGCAGGTGTCATCAACGGGCGCAATGTTTGGCGAGCAGACTTGGCTACTCAGCTAGCGAAACTGCAACCAGTGAAAGAGAAGTTAGACGATAAGCTTTGGGTCGCAAGTTCATGTTCGCTGCTGCACAGCCCAGTTGACTTAGAGTTAGAAGATTCACTTAGCGATGAAGTGAAAAGCTGGTTTGCTTTCGCGAAACAGAAAGTCACGGAAGTTAGCTTATTGGGTGCTGCGCTTGACGGCGATCAAAATGCCATATTAGCGTGTGAGACGTATAGCCAACCTATTGTTGCACGCAAGAGTGCAACTCATGTGAATAAGCCGCAAGTTCAAGCTCGTATTAACACGATAACTAAAGCGCTAGCAGAGCGCACTGCTCCATACGCAGAACGTGCCGTACACCAGTCTGAGGTGTTAGGCTTACCGCTGTTACCAACCACAACCATTGGTTCATTCCCACAGACAGGCGAGATCCGTGTTCAACGTAGCGCTTACCGCACTGGCAAACTGAGTGAAGCGGAATATAACACTGCATTGAAAGGCCATATTGCGGATGCCGTTAAACGTCAAGAAGCACTGGATTTGGATGTGCTTGTTCATGGCGAAGCTGAACGTAACGACATGGTGGAGTACTTTGCAGAAAACCTAGCAGGCTTTCAAACCACTAAGTTTGGTTGGGTACAAAGCTATGGCTCACGCTGCGTGAAGCCGGCGATTGTGGTCGCGGATATAGAGCGTGAGAAGCCGATGACCGTAGAATGGTCGACCTATGCCCAATCTCTGACCTCGAAGCAGATGAAAGGGATGCTGACAGGCCCAGTCACTATCTTATGTTGGACATTCCCACGTGAAGACATTTCACGCAAAGAGATCACTAATCAATTGGCATTTGCGCTGCGAGATGAAGTGTCTGATTTGCAAGACGCGGGCATCAACATTATCCAAATCGATGAACCAGCGATTCGTGAAGGTCTGCCATTGAAAAAGCGCGACCACGCAGAATACCTAGAGTGGGCGGTCGATGCCTTTAAGATCTCAGCGGCAAGTGCTAAACCAGAAACTCAGATTCATACCCACATGTGTTACAGCGAGTTCAACGAGATCATTGATTCAGTAGCCGCGCTAGATGCCGATGTGATTACCATTGAGACTTCTCGCTCGAACATGGAACTGCTGAAAGCATTTGAAGAGTTCAACTACCCGAATGCGATTGGACCTGGCGTTTATGACATTCACTCACCAAACATCCCGTCAGAAGAGTGGATTGTTGATTTACTTAAGAAAGCGGCAGAGAAAATTCCAGCGGAACGTTTGTGGGCAAACCCTGATTGTGGGCTGAAGACACGGAACTGGGCAGAGACGGAAGCGGCGCTGACTAACTTAGTTTCGGCAACTAAAGCACTGCGTAAAGAGTGGGAATCAACCGAGGCATAATTCAGCTTAGGATTTTGATTGCTTCATAAAACAAAGGCCTCGCATTTGCGAGGCCTTCTGGTTTTATACTTGTTCGAATCTCGAGCTAGAATCTAGCTGCTGCTCTGACACGTCTCTTTGCTGATCAACTTCTCAACCATCAGTTGTCCGCGAGTGTTGCGAATCTTGATGTTGTAAGCCAAGCCCATATCAAGGTTTGCTCTCACTTCAGAGTTGGTGCAGTAGCTATTCACACTCATGTCTACAACTTGGTTTAAAGGCTTAGCACCTTTTGCATCTTGGTTGTAGATCATCATGATTTCGATAACCGTGTTTTTTGCTAGCACGCGCATGACCGACAGTGGGCCATACTCAATCGGAAGGCCTGCGGATAAAACGCCAGCGCGATGCTGCGCCATCATTTCTAGCTGTCTTTGTTTGTCTTGTTCACTTGATGAGCTGCAGCCTGCAAGCAGAACAGCGGCCAGTGAACCGATAATCCATTTTTTCACGTTAAAATACTTTCTTGAATGGTTTAACAATCACATTTTGGTAGACACCTGCAGCAATGTACGGGTCTGCGTCTGCCCATGCCTGTGCATCGTCTAAAGAATTAAACTCAGCAATCACAGTAGAACCTGTGAAGCCCGCTTCACCAGGGTTATCTGAATCAATCGCTGGCATTGGACCTGCTGTCAAAAGGCGGCCTTCATCGTGAAGTGTTTGTAGGCGTTCTAGATGTTGTGGGCGAACACTTAGGCGTTTTTCTAATGAATTTTCGACGTCTTGAGAAAAAATCACGTACCACATATTGAGATATCCTTATTTTACTTCACTAAATTGAGGGCGTTTAAATTCGCTATCTTGCTAATTTACGCGAACTAATTGGTATTGGAAGAGCTAATGATAAGAAATTGTGAAATGGTGCGGGAGAGTGAGAAGGTCTTTAGCATTTTTAATCGAAACGACTAAAGACCTTAAAGTGCGATAGGGCTGTCGAAAGTACTATTTATTAATTGGACGAGGCTTACCACTTTCATCAACCGCAACGTAGTTGAATGTCGCGCCACACACCTTGTAGCGGTCACCGATACCGTGGTCAAGTACAGGCTTAACCCATACTTCTAGGTCGATATTCATCGAGCTGCGACCAATCTTAGTGCAGTCACCGTAAACGCACACAACATCACCTACAGAAACCGGCTGTTTGAACTCGATACTCGATACTGAAACCGTGACTATCTTGCCGTTAGATATCTCTTTTGCCAGTATGCCGCCAGCAAGGTCAAGCTGTGACATTATCCAACCACCGAAAATCTGGCCTGCTGCATTTGTATCAGAAGGCATCGCTAATGTGCGAAGAAGTAAAGAACCAATCGGGTTCAAAGTTGATTGAATAGTCATTGTCGTACTCTTAATGGTATTGATTGTTTTATCTAAAAATAGATGTGTTTACGAGACTCGTGGTGGTCTAATTTTTAACGTCTTCACCGAACACAAATAATCAGCGGCCAATGATCACGAGTATCATTGGCCAATCGCATATTGATAATAATTGTATCAAATAGGGTATGAGGACTCATCCCTAAGGGCTATTTCTCGTCGGTATTTTTATCCGTTAACTCTTTCTGCTGGTCTTTTGGTAGATGCTTATAGATATAAACACCAGTGAGCAAGGTGAAGAGCAAGGTCGCGATGAGTAGACCAAACACTTTGAAGTTGACCCAAACATCCAACGGTAGGCTGAAAGCAACGTAAACGTTGAGAACGGCACATAGGGTAAAGAACAGCGTCCATGCCCAGTTGATCTTGCCCCATACCGAATCAGGCAGTGTGATCTCTTTGCCTAACATACCTTTAATCGCTGATTTGCCTATGATGTGACTGACCGTCAGGCCAATCGCAAACAGTGCGTAAACGATGGTGACTTTCCATTTAATGAAGTTGTCGTCGTGCAAGAAGATGGTCATGCCACCAAATACGGCAACCATTAGAAAGGTGATGACCTGCATTTTTTCGACTTTCTTGTAGAGGAAGTACGTCAAAATAATTTGAACTGCAGAGGCAACGATCAAAGCGCCGGTCGCGGTATAGATGTCGTACATCTTATAAAGCGCAAAGAAAATAATGAGAGGAATGAAATCAAGAATTTGTTTCATGAGACACTGACTATCCAGTTAGTTGAGTTGCTGACAGTCTAACGAAAACTGTCTCGATGCTAAATAGCTCGAGACAATTGGGTGCCAATTAATTCAATCTAACCACTCATCGTGTTTAAAGAGTTGAAGCAGGTTATCGCATTGACGAGGTTTGGTAGCGAGGTATTAGCTTCTTGATATCTTCAAGGTAACCTTCGCTCTTTAAGCTGTCTAAGGTGTTTTCGAGCTCTTGCTCACTCATGGCAAAACACGTCGATTTGCCTGTCGTTAGGTCGAGATACTCGTGATATTCACGCTCTGTGAAGTGGCCAATTCTGTCCATTAATAAGGTTTTAATTCCATGGTGAATCAAGCCGTAATACGTATGTCTTTGTAAGGTCATAGCCTATCCTCCGTGACAAGCTGCAGTGAAACTGTTGCAACCTGCTGTATATTGGTTGGGTTATCTATGACAAAGCAATTCGAATGCCATTTTCTCTAGTTGAACGGAACATTTTCCCTACCAGATAGAATTGAACTTCTTTTCAAATAGTTAAGGCGAGGTACGTTCTATTCTCTGACAACCAATACGTAACAGACATAAAATAGTTTCATTTTGAGAACGATGAAATTCTCATTATGACGCTCTACTGCCGTTTATAGTGTGCTTCTATCTACGGTGATTGCCGCTAATCGACAAGCCAATCAACCAGCGTAGATAAAGATGGATTTTGTCGATTCTTAGGCTGCAGCAAAAAGTAACCATTTCCAGAAAAGACACTGCCTTCACTCACTTTCACCAACCTGCCCAAATCAATATCTTGTTTTGCTAGCGTGATGTCGCCTATAGCAATGCCAAACCCTTGAATGGCTGCGTTCATCGCTTGATCAAGTGTCGCGAATTGTTGGTTGTTCTTACTTGAAAGGTCATGACTGCCTATGTGCTCTAACCAAAGTCGCCAATCACTTTGCTCATTGTTAGCGTGTAACCAAGTGTATTGAGCGAGCTTGTGTGGCTTGATGATGGTCGATGCGTCGTCGACAAGATGGCTCTGTGTAATGCTTTGTGCTTGGCAAACGGGCGCTAGCTGCTCGTTAAACAATAATTGGCTGATAATCGATTGTTGGTTTGGCTTCTTACCATAGGTAATTACGGCGTCAAACGGATCAAAGCTTGGTTCGAAGACGTGCTTGATGGTCGACGTCAGTTCGACATCAATTTCAGGATAGGCTTGCTGAAAAGACATCAACTTAGGTAGTAGCCAAGAGGTAATACAGCTCGGTGCGTTGAGTTTGATCTTAGACGGAGAGCTAGCCACCTGATTTAGAGCCGATTGCAGCTGATGAATCGTTCCTTGTATCAGGGGAACCAGTTCTTCTCCTTTCGGCGTTAAAGACAATCCGCGAGCATGGCGATAGAAGAGATCACAGCCAAGGCTTTCTTCAAACGACAATACCTGACGACTCACTGCACCTTGCGTAACATTGAGCTCATGTGCCGCGCGTGTAAAGTTGAGGTGCCTTGCCGTAGACAAAAACGCGAGCAAGGTTTTGGTTGAAGGAAGTGTGCGATTCATATCTTTACCTATGACTTTTTATCATGGCTATTATGTGATTATTTCGATTCATTTATCAATAGTGTTCTGTTTGAATGTAAATACTTAATCATCATTTGTGATTCAATATGTGTATAAGTCACATTTTTTGAATATGAAGGCAATGATGAAGACATTGTGATTTTGTGAAAGGGATAGCTTCTTGACATCTTTTATTGATAGCTTAGTGCCTCAGGCTGTAAAAAAATTAATACCTTATCAATCGGCAAGAAGAATTGGTGGTGATGGACGTGTCTGGCTAAACGCCAATGAATTGGAAAGCTCGCTGTTTCAAGGAGAAGCAAGTCACAACCGATACCCAGACTTCTTACCACAAGATATTGCTAAGGCTTATCAAGATTACTGTAGTACCGATGCCGCGACTGTGGCTGTTCGTGGTGCAGATGAAGCGATTGATTTGCTGATCAGAACATTCTGTAAACCGGCGTGCGACAACATACTTATCTGCTCTCCAACGTATGCGATGTATGAGTTTTGCGCTGATGCATTGGCGATCAATACCTTGGACTCTCGATTGCAGGAAGATTTCAGCCTGAACGTCGCTGATATTGTGAATAAAGCAGAGCTGGCGAATATCGTGTTTCTTTGCTCACCAAACAACCCAACGGGTAATGTGATTCCTAAATCGGATTTGGTTCAGGTACTGGAAGGCACGATTGGAAAGTCGCTAGTGGTAGTCGATGAAGCGTATATCGAATTTGAACCACAAACGTCAGCCGTTAGTCTTATTGAACGCTATCCACATTTGGTTGTGATTCGCACCTTGTCTAAGGCATTTGGACTGGCTGCGGTTCGTTGTGGTTTTATCTTAGCGAGTCAAAATGTGATGCAGTATGTCGCGAAGCTGATTCCACCTTATCCGATGCCAGATTGCTCATCTCAAATTGTATTAGACGCGTTGTCTGATGACAGAGTTTCAGTGATGGAAGACGCCACACAAAAGCTGGTCGAACTACGTAACTGGTTTGCTTGTGAGTTAACGCAATTTGATTTCATCGAGTCTGTTTACCCTTCATCGACAAACTTTATTTTGCTGCGTCAAAAACCTGGGCATCAAGTGTTCAGTGTCTTGGCGAAGGACGGCATTGTGACAAGGAACCAAAACCATGAACCGGCTTTGCGTAACTGTGTTCGAATCAGTATTGGTAGCCAAGAGAGCATGCTAGAAGTGATAACGTCACTAACACGTTACCAAACCGAATTAGAACAGAGTCAACAAGGCAAAGACATTCAACAAGCTCAACATAAAGAAACTCAATCTCAACTCGATAAAGATCATATCTAGGATGGCAATGATGAAAAAGATAATACTAGGACTCGCTTGTGCGGTCGCTTTACTTGGTACAACGGTACAGGCGAAAGAAATCCGTTTGGCGTCGGACTTTACGTATCCGCCATTCAACTATAAAAACAGCGACGGTGTGCCTGTCGGGTTTGATATTGAGATAGCTGATGCCTTGTGTGAGCAAGCTAAACTCGATTGTACTTGGGTTTCACAAAGCTGGGATTCGCTAATTCCAAGTTTGTTGGCAAGAAAGTCAGATGTGATTATGGCGTCAATGCGTATCACCGAAGAGCGTAAGCGTAAGATCTTATTTACTGATAAGTACTACCAAACTCCAGCCGTGTTTGTTGCTGCTAAAAGCGCGGAGTTCAGCGTTGATGAGGCGGGCTTGGCGGGCAAAACTATAGGTGTTCAACAAGGTACGATTCACGATCGCTACGTAACCGACAAGTTTGGCAGTGTGGCCAACATTAAGCGTTACACAGGGCAAGATGAAGTGTATCTGGATCTGCAAAATGGTCGTCTAGATCTAACCTTTGGCAACTCGGATCAACTGTCATTAGCTTTCTTAGATAAAAAAGAAGGTGAGGGCTTTGAATTTAAAGGTAAAGCAGTAACCGACAAAGCCTACATTGGCGAGGGTACGGCGTTAGCACTAAGAAAGCAGGATTCAAAACTGGCGAAACAATTCAATGCCGCGATTGAAGAGATCAGAGCGAACGGTACTTACGACAAGATCGCCGCTAAGTACTTCACATTTGATATTTATGGCGCTGATTTGTAATTCGTCTAACGCCTAAAAATTAGAACACCAAAAACAAAAATCCGAGGGCTGTAAGGCTCTCGGATTTTTGTTACAAACAATTCATCCTCTCAAGCTTCTCTCTATTGCCTTTATCTATTCTTGTTACCTAAATCCAGCCGCAAACCTTGTCTTCATCACCTCACAAAGCACTGTTCACGACTCGCGTTTTCGAACGAGGAGACCTTCTTTGTCTTGCTCCATAACTGAATTTAATGTCTTAAAATAACATAAATGGTTCGGTGCTTTTTTACTAAGAGATTGTTCTTAAAGGAGTTGAAAGTAATCGAAATTACCAAAAAATCCAAAGTAGAACTGATTAATGGTCTAATTAGTCCCAAATATGATTGGTATCACAATCAATTAGGTTCTCAGGCCAATAGATAAACCTTAGTTCACAAAATATACATATAGTATTGTAATACAAAATTCATAGGGTAAGAATATTGTAATGAAACGTTACTGCTATGAGCGATGTGCAATTGAACGTTAGATTTCAAACTTAGCTATAGCGTTGCATATAAAACTGTACCTCTTACAAAATGGATTCTGGAGAAGAACATGAAAAAACACCTACTGACGATTGCAGCGGCTTCAATTCTGATGGCATTTGGCGCTCAAGCAAAAACTTTGACGTTAGGGCATGCAATGTCATTAGAAAGCGCAGCTCACCAAGGCATGGTGATCATGGCTGATAAAGTGAAAGAAAAATCGAATGGTGAACTTACGATTAAGATCTTTCCAAACGGTCAATTAGGCTCTGAACGTGACCAAGCGGAGCAAGTTGTTACTGGCGCGATTGATATGGCCAAAATCAATGGTGGGTTAGCCGAATCTTTTGAACCAACGTTTAAGGTTAATGCACTGCCTTTCTTATTCCGTGACGTTCCACATATGAGAACGTTCATGCGAAGTGAAGCTGCACAAGAGATGTTGCTTTCAAGTGAAGGTAAAGGCTTCATCGGTCTTACATTCTATGACTCAGGCACACGTAGCTTCTACGCTAAAAAAGCCATTAACTCACCGGCTGATCTCGCTGGTATGAAAGTTCGAGTTCCGGGTTCTCCAACCATGATGGAAATGGTTAACCTATTAGGTGGTAAAGCAACGCCTGTACCTTTCAATGAGGTATACACGGCGCTGCAACAAGGCGTAATTGACGGTGCTGAAAATAATATTTCTAGCTTAGTTGAAATGAAACACAGCGAAGTTGCCAAATTTTACTCTATGGACCAGCACATGATGACACCTGACGTGATCATCATTTCAGAATACAAATGGGGTTCATTAACGGCAGAAGAGCAAAAGATCTTAAAAGAAGCTGCTGCTGAGTCTCTTGAAGAGCAGATCAAAATCTGGGATGCAACAGATGACATGAACAAAGAGAAAGGAATGAAAGAAGGTGTCACGTTTGTTGAAGTTGATAAAGCCCCTTTCCGTGCAGCTGTTAAACCTATGATTGATGAGGCGAAAAAAGATCCAAAACTAGCTCCATTCATTGAAAAAATTGAAGCTCTTTAATCAGTCTTAGTGAAAATATAATTTTGCCTTGGCTTTGCTAAGGCAAAATTTTTTGAGGTATCACACCATGTTAGCAACTTTCAGAAACCTACTTGATAGGCTGATTCTTTTTGTCTCTTCTTTTGCACTAATGTTACTTGTCGTTACTGTCACTTGGCAGGTCTTTAGTCGTTATGTTTTGAATGATCCAAGTAACTGGACTGATGAACTTGCTCGTTATGCGATGGTATGGCTTGGCTTATTAGGAGCAAGCTACTTATTCGGTATCAAAGGACACTTAGCAATAACGTTATTGGATGGTTATCTTAAGGGTAAAGCACATATCGCATTACATGTACTCATCAATATCATTTCTGGCGCATTTGTATTTCTAGCAATGCTTCAAGGTGGCATCGCCCTAATGGGAAGAACCACACAACAACTCTCTCCAGCACTGCAATTACCGATGTCGACGGTGTATTCAATATTGCCGATTTCAGCCGTTATTATCCTCATTTATTTGGTCATGAATACGTTTGATCTTTTTTGTGAACCCAACAAAAAATAAGTTTTAAAAGGACTCTATATTATGGATTTGTCCATTGGTGTTTGGCTGCTAGGCCTATTCTTATTCATGATCGCGATAAGCATGCCGATTGCGATTGCAATTGCCATGTCATCTTTAACCATCATGTATTTCATCTTACCGTTTGAAGTCGCCAGTATTACTGCGGGTCAAAAAATCATTACCGGTATTGATAGTTTCAGTTTATTAGCCATCCCTTTCTTTATCCTCGCGGGGAATATAATGAATGTAGGTGGCATCGCGAGTCGACTCATCAACCTTGCAAAGCTCTTGGTTGGTTGGATCCCGGGCTCACTTTTTCACGTCAACATCTTCGCCAATATGATGTTTGGCGCCGTTTCAGGATCAGCCGTTGCAGCAGCAGCTGCGGTTGGTAAAACCTTAGGCCCAGAATTAGAAAAAGATGGTTATGATAAAAACTTAGCAACAGCAGTAAACGTTGCATCTTGCCCGGCAGGCTTATTAATACCGCCGAGTAATTCACTGATCGTATTTTCAGTGGTATCGGGTGGAACATCCGTTGCGGCGTTGTTTATCGCAGGGTATGTCCCAGGTATTCTAATGGGCTTAAGTTGTATGGTCGTCGCCTATTTCATCGCTAAAAAGAAGGGCTACAAAACAAGTGCCAATGACGGCTTCACAACGAAAGATGTGCTGAATATTGTTTGGCAAGCAACACCAAGCTTAGGGCTTATTGTTGTTGTTATTGGCGGTATTATTGGTGGTATATTCACTGCAACAGAAGGGGCATGTATAGCGGTTCTATACTCTTTTATATTGTCACTCTGTTACCGAACCCTCAAATGGGCACACTTTCCGATAATTTGTAGAGAAACCGTTCAGGTTACTGGCATTATGCTGTTCTTGATTGGTGCTTCTACCATTATGTCATGGGCAATGGCGTTTACCGGTCTACCAACCATGATCAGTGATTGGATGCTCTCTATCTCAGACAATCCAATTATCATCTTTATTCTGATGAACCTGATTCTACTGATTGTGGGTATGTTTATGGACCTTACGCCAGCCGTATTGATCTTTACCCCTATCTTTATGCCGATTGCTGAGCACTTAGGCATGCATCCAATTCACTTTGCGATGATGATTATCTTCAACTTATGTATTGGTATTGCAACGCCACCCGTTGGCACGGCGCTATTTGTGGGTTGTAGTGTCAGTGGCTCTAAGATTGAGAATGTTATAAGAAGTATCATGCCGTTTTGTGCCGTACTGATCGTCACACTGTTGGCTATAACTTTTATTCCTGAAATTAGTTTGGCTCTGCCTCGTGCGTTTGGATTAATCAATTAGTCTTACAAGGGTAAGGTTTACCGACTCAATATTAATCATTTCCTAATAAAAAACCGCCTGTATGAAGGCGGTTTTTTTATCAATCAAAACTGAAGCTTAATATTATGCTTGCTGTTTTTGTAGCTCAGCTTCTTTCGCTTCGTCTTCGATTAGAGAGTCAACGATAACTGCACATGCTGCATCACCAGTGATGTTCAGAGCAGTACGGATCATGTCGAAGATACGGTCTAGAGCGAACAACAGAGGTAGACCTTCGATAGGGATACCAGCCGCTAGAAGAACTGCAACCACTAGGAAAGAAGGACCAGGAACACCTGCTTGGCCAACGGCGCCTAGCGTAGACGTTACGATGATAGCAACGTAAGCACCCATAGATAGGTCGATGTTGAACAGCTGTGCGAAGAAGATAGCAACTAGGCCGTAGTAAATTGCGTTACCAGACATGTTGATCGTCGCACCAAGAGGCAGAACGAATGAAGCCGTAGAGTTACGAACGCCAAGTTCCTTCTCTACCGTTTCCATTGTTACTGGCAGTGTCGCCATTGAAGATGCTGTTGATAGTGCAACCGCTTGAGGCTTCTTCATTGCCACTAGGAACTTCTTAGCAGAAGTCTTAGTGAAGATTTGAATCATTAGCGGGTAAGCAACAAAGCCGAAGATCAGAATCGCAGCGATGTAGACAACGAACAGTTTGAACACAACCATAAGTGCGCCAAAGCCGAATGTACCCACAGCTTCTGCCATTAGGCCGAATACGCCAAGTGGTGCAATGATCATAACCTTGTTGATCATCCAAACCATAGCGTCAACAATCGCGTTTACGCCATTGATGATAGGGTCACGTTTCTCTTTCGCTTGTTTAGAAATCGCAATACCGAAGAATAAGCAGAAAACTAGAATTTGCAGAATGTTTGCTTCATTCAGTGATTGGAAAACGTTGGTCGGGATCATGCCTGTGATGGTTGCCCAGAACGTTGGAAGTTCACCTTTCGCAGCGTATTCAGAAGAGAACATGCCTTCAACGCCAGAAACATCGATACCACGACCTGGTTCGAATATTTCACCCATTACTAGCGCTAGTGCTACAGCAAGTGCAGACGTTAGTGCAAAGTAACCTAGAGTGGTCACGCCCACTTTACCTGCTGATGAGCTGTTGCCTAGACCAGCAGCACCTGAAATTAGGGCAACCGCGACTAGAGGGATAACCAGCATCTTGATCAAATTGATGAAGATAGCACCCAGTGGAGCGAACATAGTTGCGCTGTCACCCATCATCGCACCGACTAGGGTACCGATGATCATTGCAATAACGACTTGAACGCCGATGTTGCTTAGTAAACTCTTTTCTTTTAACACTTCCATAACCTCTGTGCTACTAAATATAAAAATCCCAGAACTACTCACCAATGTACGATGTACCATTGGATTAATATTTCGCGAGAAGTTTTACACGTATCTTTTACATTTATCAATATGAGCAGAGATGAAAGAACACCAAAAAGCAGTAATCAAATGTCATTTGATGATTTTTCACACTAAAGCAAACGTTTGCTTTTTTGATTTGTCATTATTTTCATAAATGGTGGTGATGTTTTGGTGGGGTATTATAGGTGTACTGCAGGTTTGTATGAGGTGTTGTTTTTATCAGAAATTTAACAATTGAGAGGGTTTGGACGTGTTCTCGGAGAAAAACTCCCACAGCGCTAATTATCGCACTAGTGGGAGCCTATTTATTATTTTTGCGTTGCCGCTTTCATTGGCGTAACAAACTCAGCAAGTGCTTTAAGCATTGCTTCTGGTTGTTCAACGTTGTTTTCAATGATTTTCACAACCGCAGAGCCAGAGATAGCACCAGCAGCGCCAGCTTCGATGGCTTCTTTTACTTGCTCAGGAGCAGAGATACCGAAACCAAGCAGTGCTGGTGGCGCATCAAACTTGTTCAAACGGTCAAGTAGGGCTGTCACAGGCATGTTTGCTTTGGTTTCTGCACCCGTTACGCCAGCACGAGAAAGTAGGTAAGTGTAACCACCACCTAGCTCAGAAACCGATTGAAGCGTCTCATCACTTGCTGTTGGTGGAGCAATAAAGATTGGGTGAACGCCAAACTTCTTAGCTGCAGCAACAAACTCGCCACTCTCGTTGGTTGGTACATCAGCAATCAATACTGAATCGATACCTGCATTAGCACAACGCTCGTAGAAGTTCTCGATACCACGTGCGTACACCAAGTTTGCGTACATCAGTAGGCCGATTGGTAGCTCTGGGTATTTAGCACGAATTTGACCAATAAGATCAAAACACACATCTGGCGTGACTTTAGAATCTAACGCACGAATGTTTGCACCTTGGATTGTCGGGCCATCTGCAAGCGGATCTGAGAATGGGATACCAAGCTCAAGTGCATCAGCACCCGCTTCAACGAGTGTTTCCATGATCTTAAGAGACTGCTGAGGGTTAGGATCGCCAACCGTTACGAATGGTACAAATGCGCCCTGATTCTTTTCAGCTAAGCGAGTGAAGAGTGATTGATAGCGATCCATTATAATGCTCCTTTCTCTTTAAGAATGTCGTGTACAGAGAAGATGTCTTTATCACCACGACCAGATAGATTAACCACTAATAGCTGTTCTTTCTCTGGGTCATCGTGAGCCATTTTAACAGCATGAGCCAAAGCATGAGATGACTCTAGCGCTGCGATAATACCTTCTTTACGTGCAATCAATTGGAACGCTTCTAGCGCTTCGTCGTCGGTCACGTTGTCGTATTCAGCTCGGCCAATAGCATTTAGGTGCGCGTGTTGAGGACCAACTGATGGGAAGTCTAGACCCGCAGATACAGAGTAAGACTCTTCTACTTGACCATTCTCATCTTGCATCAGTGGTGCTTTCATACCGAAGAAGATACCAGTTTTACCGTGTTTAAGCGGCGCGCCGTGTTGGTCGGTATCAATACCTTTACCAGCAGGCTCTACACCGATTAGGCGTACAGACTCTTCTTCAATGAAATCCGCGAACATACCGATAGCGTTTGAACCACCGCCGACACACGCGATAACTGCATCAGGAAGGCGACCTTCACGAGCTAGAATTTGGTTCTTCGTTTCTTCACCAATCATGCGTTGGAAATCACGAACAATCGTTGGGAATGGGTGAGGGCCCGCTGCAGTACCCAATAGGTAGTGCGCGTCTTCATAAGTTGCCGACCAGTCACGTAGCGCTTCGTTACATGCATCTTTTAGCGTTGAAGAGCCAGAATGAACAGGGATAACCTCTGCGCCCATTAGCTTCATACGGAACACGTTCGGGCTTTGACGTTCAACGTCTTTTGCACCCATGTATACACGACACTTAAGACCTAGTAGAGCACACGCTAGAGCCGTTGCCACACCGTGTTGGCCTGCCCCAGTTTCAGCGATGATTTCCTGCTTACCCATACGTTTTGCTAGCAATGCCTGACCAAGAACTTGGTTTGTCTTGTGAGCACCGCCGTGAAGTAGATCTTCACGCTTTAGATACAGTTTGGTTTTTGTACCTTTTGTTAGGTTGCGTGCTAGCGTTAGCGCCGTTGGACGACCAGCATACTCTTGAAGAAGCGTCATGAATTCGCTGCGGAACTCAGGATCGGCTTGTGCATCGATAAATGCTTGTTCAAGTTGGTCTAGTGCTGGCACTAGGATCTGCGGTACGTATTGACCACCGTATTCACCAAAGTAGGCATCGAGTTTAGCCATTGTGTTATTCCTTCAATTCTACTGATGTGTATTCACACCAAGTCATTTAATCTTGTTTGAGCTTCGCAAAAGGCAAAGCTCACAAATATGTTTTTAGTTTCTGCTTTCTAATTTCTAGCGCCGAGTTTGGACTAGTAATTGCGAATCGCTGCAAAAGCACGTTGCAGTTTGTCTGCGTCTTTTTTTCCTGGAGCGGATTCAACGCCAGAGTTTAGGTCTAATCCTAAGCAACCCAACTTAGCGGCTTGGTTAGCATTTTCTGGGTTTAGGCCACCCGCCAACATGATTGCGCTTTGGTTGTTGATTAGGTTCCAATCGAACACTTGGCCTGTGCCACCAGTTTGAGAACCCACTTTAGTATCTAGCAGGTGACGAGTCACGTTGCTTTCCAGTAATTCTGGTAGCGAGCTTTTAGCACCGGAAGCAGCACCAGAAGCAACACCGTAAGCTTTCCAAATCTCAACGCTTTCAGGTAGTGACTGTTTTAGCTCATCGACAAACGCTTGAGACTCATCACCGTGCAGTTGCACCGCAAATAAACCTAGCTCAGAAACCGTTTTCGCAACGTCAGTAACGCTATGATTTTGGAATACACCCACGTAGTTCAAAGGTGCGCCGCTCATGGTTAAACGAGCTGCTTCGATATCAACATGACGCTTAGACGCTTCAACGAAAATCAAACCACCGAATACCGCACCAGCTTGATACGCTTTCGCTGCATCATCAGAGTGAGTTAAACCACACACCTTGTTTTCACCGAGTGTTACTTTACGCACCGCAAGCTCTAGGTTCTTTTCAGCCATCAGAGAGCTACCGATTAGGAAGCCGTCTGCAAATGTTGAAAGGTCACGAACTTGTTGATGTGTGTAGATGCCAGACTCTGAAATCACGACTGCGTTTGGAGCCAGTTCGCGAATCAGCGGAGCCAACTCTTTGGTACGGTTCAAATCAGTCGAAAGGTCACGAAGATTACGGTTGTTAATGCCGATCACCTTAGCGTTTAGAGCGACTGCACGGTGAAGCTCTTCTTCGTTGCTGACTTCGGTCAATACACCCATGTTGAGTGAGTGAGCGACTTCCGCCAGCGCTTTGTACTCTTCGTCATCTAATACCGATAGCATTAGCAAGATAGCATCAGCTGAGTAATGACGAGCTAGATACACTTGGTAGGTATCAACCATGAAGTCTTTACACAGGATAGGCTGCTTAGCAATGCTGCGAACTTTAGGTAAAAACTCAAAGTCACCTTGGAAGTACTTCTCGTCTGTCAGCACAGAAATCGCGTTTGCGTGGTTGTTGTAAACAGAAGCAATGTAGTCGAGGTCAAACTCGTCACGGATTAAACCTTTTGACGGAGAGGCCTTTTTACATTCAGTGATGAAAACCGTTTGTTCTCCGCTCAGAGCGTCATAAAAGCTGCGGTCTGTTGCAGTTAGTGACGCTTTAAACTCGTCTAATGGTTGAGTCTGCTTACGTGCTTCAACCCATTGGTATTTATCACGAACGATTTTTGCTAATACTTCCGCCATTTCAGCTTCTTTGACTGAAACGTGGGTCGACAGTTTATCGGTAGTCTGTGTCATGTTCTTTGTCTCGATTCGTCGTTCGTTAGGCGTGTGCAGCAAGCTTTTGTACAAGCTCGTATGCTTTGCCAGAGTTCATCGCGTCAATTGCTTGCTGTGCGTTGGCTTTTAGGTCTTCGTGACCAAACAGACGCATCAGTAGAGCAACGTTGACTGCCACTGCGCCAACTTGAGCATCAGTGCCTTTACCCGTCAGGATATCGGTTGTGATGGCTTTGTTCTCTTCTGGCTCGCCGCCCTTGATTGCTTCAAGAGGGTGAGTGTTCAAACCAAAGTCTGCTGGTGTCACTGTGTATTCGTGAATTGTGCCATCTTTGATTTCAGCAACCATGGTTTCGCCGTGAATCGCTACTTCATCAAGGCCGCTACCGTGAACAACCGCCGCGCGCTTCATGCCCATTTGCAGCATGGTTTCCGCGATAGGGCGTACAAGCTCTTTGCTGTAAACACCCATTAGCTCGATGTTAGGGCGAGCTGGGTTAATCAGTGGGCCAAGGATATTGAAGATAGTGCGCGTTTTCATGGTTTGACGAACAGGCATCGCGTGACGTACACCAACGTGATACTGCGGAGCAAATAGGAACGCTACGCCAAGTTCATCAACAGCCGTACGCGTGTCTTCTGTTGTCATCGCTAGGTTGATACCGAACGAATCCAATAGGTCAGAAGAACCTGATTTGCTCGATACGCTGCGGTTACCGTGCTTCGCGACTTTTAAGCCACACGCTGCGGCAACAAATGCAGAAGTCGTCGAGATATTGATGGTGTTGTGACCGTCGCCACCTGTACCTACGATGTCTGCGAAATCGTAATCAGGGCGCGGGAACGGGTTTGCATTCGCAAGTAGTGCTTTTGCTGCGCCTGCAATTTCATCGGGCGTTTCGCCTTTGATTTTCAGTGCAGTTAGCGCAGAAGCCATCAAGATTGGGTCAAGTTCCCCCTTGATGATCACATCAAACAATTGTTGGCTTTCTTCTTGAGTAAGAGACTGCTGTTCGTAAAGTTTATTAATCTGTTCCATGATCGTTTCCTATTTTCCAGTCTTTTCAAGGCGAAGAGGTTTCTCAAGAGCCCATTCGATAGCGTTTGCTAGAAGCGTTGCACCGTAGGTCGTCATAATTGATTCAGGGTGGAATTGGAATCCACACACCTTGTCTTGTTCTTGAACCACAGACATCACCAAATCATCGACTTCAGCTGTCACCGTTAGGCTATCAGATACATGCGTTGCCACTAAAGAGTGATAGCGAGCGATAGCCAATGGCGAAGGTAAGCCTTGGTAAGTCGCATGGTTTTGGTGTTCCATCATCGACACCTTACCATGAATGATTTCGCCAGCGCCTGCAACGGTGCCGCCATAGGCTTCAACAATCGCTTGGTGGCCTAAGCAAATACCAATCATTGGTACTTTACCTTTTAGAAGCTGAATTAGCTCTGGCATACAGCCCGCATCTGCTGGAGCGCCAGGGCCTGGCGAAAGCAGTGCAACGGGGTTGTCTAGTTCGTTGATCGCAGCTTCAACAACCTTTGCCGGAATGTTGTTACGGTAAATCTTTACGCTGTGACCTAATGAACGAAACTGGTCTACAAGGTTGTAAGTGAATGAGTCGAAGTTATCGATGAATACAATATCAGCCATGATTACGACTCCTTCTTACTTGATGAGTGTTGGTTTGTAGCAGAGCTCTTAGTATGCGCTGCTTGAATCGCAGAGATGACCGCTTGAGCTTTGCCGCGAGTCTCATCAGCTTCTGCTTGTGGGTCTGAGTCGAATACTACACCAGCGCCAGCTTGTACTTGTGCCACGCCATCTTCAACGTAAGCAGAGCGAATTACGATACAAGTATCCAGAGTACCTTCACCTGTTAGGTAACCGACTGCACCACCGTAGCTACCACGACGCGTTTTTTCTACATCACGAATAAGCTGCATTGCGCGGATTTTTGGTGCGCCCGTTAGCGTGCCCATGTTCATACAAGCTTGGTAAGCGTGTAGAGCATCTAAGTCTTCGCGTAGCTGACCAACAACACGAGAAACCAAGTGCATTACATGGCTGTAGCGGTCTACTTTCAACAAGTCTGCTACGTGGCGAGTGCCAGCTTCCGCGATACGTGCTACATCGTTACGCGCTAGGTCGACTAGCATCATGTGTTCTGCGTTTTCTTTCTTGTCGGTGCGCAGTTCAAGCTCGATACGGCTATCTAGGTCGAAATCGATTTGACCATCAGGACGCTTACCGCGACGACGAGTGCCCGCAATTGGGTAGATCTCGATTTGGTTGGTTTCTGTCTCGTATTTCAGCGCGCTTTCTGGAGATGCACCGAACAGAGTAAACAGCTCGTCTTGCATGTAGAACATGTAAGGGCTTGGGTTGCTTTGTTTGAGTTCTTTATAAGCCGCCAGTGGGGCAGGGCAAGGTAGAGTGAAGCGGCGTGAAGGTACCACTTGGAATACATCGCCTTTAACTACGTACTCTTTTAAATCACGAACCGTTTGGCAGAAGTCTCCATCTGAAACGCTAGGTACAGCTTCAACGTTGTCTAACGGCGTTACTTCAGTGATGGCTTTCAGGGACTGACACTGAGTTTGAATGTCGGCTAGACGGTCAGTTAATTGCGCTTTGATGTTGTCATCTTGAGCAAATAAGCTCGCGTGAAGTAGGCCTTCGTTCTCTTGGTGATCGAAACGCAATAGTGTTTCAGCTACATAGAAGACAAAGTCAGGACAATTGTTGGTTGCTTCAGCATCACCTAGTGGCTCAAAGTTTGCCACGATGTCGTAAGCGAATAAGCCCGCCATGAATAATGCGTGTTTGTTATCCGCGTCTTGCTCAAAGCTGTGCTGAACCAAACGCAGTGCATCGAATGAAGAGGCTTCTCTTAAACGTGAGTCTTCGTCTAATTCGTTGCTTGGTTCGATAAAAGTCAGCGTCAAAACGTTATCAGTAAGGTCAGATTTAATTTCTGCTTTCACGTTTTGAGTGAGATGTTCGATAAGCGCTTGACCGTTTTCAGTCAATGCTTGAAAGGTTACTTCATGTCCGCGACATACGATGCGAACAGCAGAGTCGATAAGGAGTAGGCTTGTCAGGTTCTGTTTAGATTCAATCTCGGCAGATTCCAACAAAAGACTATCAGTTTTGTTTTCACACAAAGTATGAAAAACGCTGGTTGGATCTTGCGAGTAAGGAACTGAAGAATTGATGACCTCAATGGTTCCCAGCTTTTTGATTTCAATGGCCTTGTTCACAAGACCTCCTTTATGATTCTTTAAATTTCCTGCCGTACATAGTCGCATAAAGATACCTTTCACCCAATCTAGAATATGGTCAATTCGATGATTTGTTAGTCAGTTGAATGTGAGATGTTCGACAAATTAAAAAGCCCGCTATTAAAGCGGGCTTAGTGATAACTTTTTTATAAACAAACTGTTTAATTAGAAGTACACGTTAGCCCACCAAGAACTTGTCCAAGTGCGCCACCAATTAAGCTCTGAACTTGCTTCTAATGAAGAAAGTTCTAAAACTTTATCTTTATGGTTTTGGTTAAATTCTTGTAACATGGTGAACCTATCAAATGTGATACTTCGTATTTGTGTACTAGTTAACTAGTTTTCTGCTTGCGGGTCAAGTGTGTTGACACAAATATAACGATAAAAATTGAAAACAATGAAAAAGAATATATGAGAATTGATCTACATAGTCATACAACAGCCTCAGATGGCCGACTTACTCCACCTGAGCTAATTGACCGAGCGCTTGGCTTTAACATCGAAGCGCTAGCGATTACAGATCATGACACGACTGATGGGCTTGCTGAAGCACGCAGCTACATTGCGGATAACAACCTTCCTATTCAGTTGATAAACGGCATTGAGATTTCGACTGTTTGGCAAAACAAAGATATCCATATTGTTGGGTTAAACGTTGATCCTGAGTCACCAGAACTCAAAGCGCTCATTGAACAACAGAAGCAACACCGTATTGGGCGTGCTGAGATGATCGCTCACCGTCTTGAGAAAGCGACTCGTGAAGGGGTGTTAGAAGAAGTTAAATTGATTGCGGGTGATGCACCAATCACTCGCGCTCACTTTGCTAAGTGGCTAGTCGACAATGGCTATGCGAAAACCATGCAGCAGGTGTTTAAAAAGTTTCTTACTCGCAATAACCCAGGTTATGTGCCGCCAACGTGGTGTTCAATGAGTGATGCTGTCACGGCTATTCATGCTGCTGGTGGACAAGCCGTGCTCGCTCACCCTGGGCGATATGGCCTTACAGCCAAGTGGGTTAAGCGCCTGCTAGCGGCATTTGTTGAAGCGAAAGGGGATGCGATGGAAGTAGCTCAACCTCAGCAAGCGCAACAAGAAAGACGCACACTCGCGGATTATGCTATACAATACAAACTATTAGCCTCCCAAGGCAGTGATTTCCATTACCCATCTCCGTGGATGGAACTTGGACGCAATCTCTGGCTACCTTCTGGGGTCGAAGAAGTATGGAAAGATTGGGAGTTTCAAACGGTTTCACCATCTGAATAGTCTTTAGGTGAGCCAGCTCCTTCTGATGATAGAGTCGAGAGATTCGATAACGAGGATCAATAATGAGCCAGTTTTTTTATGTACACCCAGATAACCCACAAGCACGCTTAATTACTCAAGCGGTTGCGATTATTCGCAATGGCGGCGTTGTGGTTTATCCAACAGATTCCGGTTATGCGCTGGGCTGTCAGCTTGAAAACAAACAAGCACTTGAACGTATCTGTAAAATTCGTCGCATCGATGACAAGCACAATTTCACCTTGTTATGTCGTGATCTTTCTGAATTATCACTGTATGCACGCGTCGATAACGTGGCTTTCCGTCTACTGAAAGCACATACACCAGGTGCTTACACGTTTATCTTTAAAGCAACCAAAGAAGTGCCAAAGCGTTTGATGAACGCCAAGCGTAAAACGATTGGTATTCGTGTCCCAGACAACAAGATTGCACTCGACCTTTTGGAAGCGATGGGTGAACCATTAATGTCGACGTCTCTGATTCTGCCGGGTAACGAGACTACGGAGTCGGATCCAGAAGAAATTCGTGACAGCCTAGAACATGCGGTTGATGTCATTTTGAATGGCGGTTACTTAGGTGAGCAACCGACGACGGTTATTGACTTCAGTGACGATGATGCCGTGGTTCTACGTCGTGGTGCTGGCGATCCTGCGCCGTTTGAATAATCGCTTTACTGATTAACAGTCTGTAACGATACAGCAAACCTGCCACAGTAAATAACAAGTGCTTTTTGGCAGGTTATTTGCGATAATACGCGACCGCGATTTGGTCGCGAAAAATTCATTCGACGTCTGTGAAGACGACAATTAGGTAGAAAAGAGTAAATGAGCGAAAAATTACAGAAGGTTTTAGCGCGAGCTGGTCACGGTTCTCGTCGTGAACTAGAAGGTTTAATCAAATCTGGTCGTGTAAGTGTTAACGGTCAAGTTGCGAAACTGGGCGAGCGTCTTGAAGACGAGAACTCAGTGATCCGTATCGATGGCCATACTGTTTCAGGCAAGGCTTCTGAAGAAGTGGTTTGTCGTGTACTTGCTTACTACAAACCTGAAGGTGAGCTTTGTACTCGTCACGACCCTGAAGGCCGCCGTACTGTTTTCGATCGTCTACCTAAGATCCGTGGTTCTCGTTGGATTTCAGTTGGTCGTCTTGATGCAAACACATCAGGCCTTTTGCTTTTCACTACTGATGGTGAGCTTGCAAACCGTCTAATGCACCCAAGCCG
Source organism: Vibrio sp. 10N.222.51.C5 (assembly GCF_041474575.1). Lineage (NCBI taxonomy): Bacteria > Pseudomonadati > Pseudomonadota > Gammaproteobacteria > Vibrionales > Vibrionaceae > Vibrio > Vibrio sp. 10N.222.51.C5. The sequence continues at coordinate 9,645 of NZ_JBFRUJ010000032.1, read as the reverse complement.
TCAGGTTGAGCGTGAGTACCTAGTACGTGTATTCGGTGAAGTGACTGAGCAAAAAGTTAAAAACGTTACTCGTGGTGTACAACTAGAAGACGGCATGGCTCGTTTTGAAGATGTTGTTTACGCTGGTGGTGAAGGTATGAACCATACTTTCTACGTAGCGATTAACGAAGGTCGTAACCGTGAAGTTCGTCGTCTTTGGGAATCTCAAGAAACGACAGTAAGCCGCCTGAAACGTGTACGTTACGGTGATATCTACCTTGATAAGAAACTGCCTCGTGGCGGTTGGAAAGAGCTAGATCTTCAAGAAGTTAACTACCTGCGTGAGCTTGTTGAGCTTAAGCCTGAGAAAGAGACACTGTTGGATCTTGATCCTTCAAACACTTCTCGTAAGCGTGAGCGTTCTCGTAGCCAAAAAATTCGTCGTGCTGTTAAACGTCACGAAGAGCGTGCAAACGCACCAAAAGGCCGTAGCAACCAAACTAAGCGTAAGAAGCCTGCAACTCGCGGTACTACAACACCTGATTCAGGTCGTAGCGCTCCAGCTGCAAACAAAGGCAAACCTCAGGCTAACAAAAGTAAGCCTAAACTGAACAACGGTCGTCCGGCTAAACCAGCTAAGCCAAGAACACGTCAGTAATTACGTAATTTCTTACGCGTAAAGCTTCATTAGCTGAAAGCACTGAATACTAAAAAACCTGCTCATTGAGCAGGTTTTTTTACGTCTGGAGAAATAGCAGATGCGGGATGCGAGTAACCGAGCTTTTCGCATCTCTTATCTCGTGTAGGCGCATCTATAATCTGCTCGTATCTCGTATCTCGTATCTCGTTTCTTTTACTTATGATTCGAAAAGTTATCGCCTTTCGCCAGTCGGTCGTAAAGCACAACATTCACTGATGCTGCTAGGTTCATGCAGCCGTTGGTCGGAACGAAAATCGTCTCACGACAGAAATCTGTGATCTCTTTCTTTAGCGTGCCATCTTCTGGGCCAAAAATGTAAAACGCACGTGGTGGGTGCTTGTAATCAGGTAGAGGCTTAGCACCTTCAATCAGATCAACAGCAACCGGCACGCAGCCTACTGGAATAATATCTTTCAGCTCTTCAACACCAATCAAAGGCAGGGCTAAGTGCTTTTCTTTGGTGTCGGTATGGAATTTTCGCGCATGGTCGTAGCGTGTGCCAGTGTAAAACACAGAGTTGGCGCCGTAGCAGCCAGCAGCTCGCATTACAGAGCCTACGTTTTCAGGCGTCTTTGGGTTAACTAGGCCAATGCAGGCATAGCCTTTTGATTGTGTGTCTGTTTTTGCTTTGGTCATAATCAGTGAATCTAACGTTGATGATGAAAGTGAGTAATCATGATGAGAAATGGCGTGATAAAAATAGCCGAGCAATCGGCTCGGCTAACTTTTAACTCGCTTACATGAATACTTGTTTACTCATGCTGATGAGCGTCAACAGCGGTATTAGTCACGTTTCCACAGCATGTGACAGAACTTATGTTCTGGGTCACGGCTGATTAGCATGCGAGCAAATACGTCGTCTAGAACGTCATCAGCTTCATTCACAAGACCAATGCGCACTTCAGCGTAGATCTCTTTGTCGACTTCAAAGCCAACATGTTCAACCCAATCATCGCCAGTTTCAACAAGCTCTGCTGCGCCACGATCTTCAAACTGAGCAGTGAAAAGAATCACGTCTGCAGGCTCTAGGTTGTCAGGTGCCATCTCTAGGAAGATGTCGTATGCAGTGTCAATTGCGTCGTCATAAGACATTAGGTCGTTAGCTTCGGTCATAATAAGTATCTTAGCTTGCGCGGTTCATGTATTTACGTTCAGCAGTGTTTACTACTACTTTGTCGCCAGTCGCGATGTATTCAGGTACTTGAATAGTAAGACCTGTAGAAAGACGAGCAGGCTTAGTACGAGCAGACGCTGATGCACCTTTTATTGAAGGATCAGTCTCTTCGATAACTAGTTCAACAGATGTTGGTAGCTCAAGCGTTGCAGCGTTGCCGTCGATAAGGATCGCGTACATGCCTTGAGTTTCTTCGTTGATGAACAGTAGTTCGTCTTCGATAGTCTCACCGTTGAAGATGAATTGTGTGTAATCTTCGTTGTCCATGAAGATGTACTCGTTGCCATCAACGTAAGAGAACATTACTGCACGCTTAGTTACGTCAATAGTTTCAACAATTTCGTCAGCCTTGTGGCGAACTTCAGTTTTAACGCCAGTTGCTACATCGTTACCACGGAAGCGGTAAATCTTTTGGCCGCCACGGCCGCCTGGTGTTGTTACTTCGATATCTTTAACGATCACTGTTTTGCTTTCTACTGTGATAGCAAAACCTTTTTTAATTTCACTTGCTCTAGGCATTTTGTGTTTGTCCTTAGTGGGTCTATCCGCTGATTATATCTCGGAGATGCTATAAATAGGAATAGCTTGAATCATAAAGTCACCTAGGCGATCATAGAGTTATAGTTAAATCATTATTTTATTTACCGAAACGACCTATGCAGCTACCCGTTATTGACCCAACACAGCCTTTTCAACCTGAATTTCAACCTGTGGTTAACGATCTGATTACCTTTCTAAAAGGTGGGTTAGGATCTAATCTGCACAGTATTTATATTTATGGCAGTGTGGCTCGTAAGCAAGCCGTCTTCGGTCGCTCCAATCTAGATGTGGTTGTGGTGACCCATCGACCGTTTCCTGACCAACGAACCACTTTGTTGAACACCATCAAATGGCGTTTCCAAAAGAGCTTCCCGCAGGTAACTCAAGTGGCGATAAAAACTACCTTAGTGAGTGAGATAGTCGATTTCGACAATATCTTCACTTGGGGTTTTATGCTCAAGCATTTAGCCGTGTGTGTGCATGGTGAAGACTTATCAGACTGCTATGGTGATTTTGAAACAAGTTGGGAAATCGCTAAGCACTGGAATATGGATGCGGAAAACTGGTTGGCGGTGTATCGCAACAAGATCGCACGAGCGACAACGCCAGAACAACAAGTCGCTGCGCAGGTGATTATTGCCAAGAAGCTTCTACGGGCGAGTTACTCACTGGTGATGTACCGCGATAAATATTGGTACGATGATCCTGTTGAATGTGGCCAACAGTTCTTGAAGTATCACCCAGATCGAGAAGTCGAAATCCAAAGGTTGGGCATTTTACTTTCTGGTCGACCAATCCCTAAACGTTCGGTGATCGGTATTCTTGATGGCTTTGGTGAGTGGTTGATTAAGCAGTATCAGAAAACCGAGTTCAGAATCGGATAGAGATTTATAACCGATCCATTGATACTAAAAAGCAGAGTGTGCTGAAGAACATATCTCTGCTTTTTTCGTTTTAAGAGCATATTGAATATAGTGCTAGAACAAACCCAACTGCTGCCCACTAACTCTTTCAAAGTCTAAACCGATGAAGGGCAGTATTGCCTCTGCGACCGGTTTAATCTGCTTGTCGATATAGTGCTGATAATCGATACCACTCTTTAAATACTCCTTGGGCTCAGGGCCACTCAGAGTAATCAAATACTCAATGCGTCCTTTATTTTGGTATTGAAGAGGGCGCCCTAACTGAGCATTGATCTCATCGGCCATACGAGCTGCGCGAACCTGCGGCGGAATGTTCTTTTGGTATTCATGTAATTTGCGGCGTAAGCGCTTTTGATACACCAATAAATCATCATGTTTGCCAGCAGAGGTTTCATCAACAAACTGTCTGACGTAGTCGGTTGGATCTTGATCGTGAAACACCATCTCATACAAGGTTTGTTGGAATTGCTGTGCGAGAGGTGTCCAATCGGTGCGTGCACTCTCAAGCCCTTTAAATATGATCTTTTCTTTATCGCCTTGAGTGATTAATCCGGCATAACGTTTCTTCGAGCCGGTTTCTGAACCTCTAATGGTCGGCATTAGAAACTTGCGATAGTGAGTCTCGTATTCCAATTCGAGTATTGAGGTTAGGTTGTGGGTCTCTTTTAAGTGATTCGTCCACCAATCGTTGATGTAAGCGACCAGTGTGTTCCCGATCTCGTCTGCTTTTTGCTGATCATAACTGCCGTTCAGAGACACGAAGGTTGAATCGGTATCGCCGTAAATCACTTGATAGCCTTTGTCTTCGATCAGAACCTTGGTTTGCTTCATGATCTCATGTCCACGCATGGTAATTGAAGACGCTAACCGGGTATCGAAGAAACGACAACCAGACGAACCTAACACACCATAGAATGAGTTCATGATGATCTTAATCGCCTGAGAGAACGCTTTCTCGTTGTTCTTCTTCGCCACATCACGTGCAGCCCAAAGGTTTTCGATCATCTCGGGCAAGAAGTGTTTAGAGCGGTGGAATTGCCCACCTCGAAAGCCATCAACGGCTTGGTTTTCTGCTGGGCCTAGTTCAAGCTTCAACCCTTCAATTAGTCCCATAGGGTCAATCAGAAACGAGCGAATGATCGATGGATACAGGCTCTTAAAATCGAGTACCAAAACCGAGTCGTACAGATTGGGAATTGAATCCATCACATAACCGCCGGGGCTCGCAATCCAATTCTCTGGCTCTAAGTTCGGTGCGACATAACCCGCTCTGTGGATTTGAGGCAGATATAAGTTAGTAAAGGCCGCAACAGAGCCACCAACGCGATCCAGCTCAACACCGGTTAATCGAGAGCGCTCAATCGCGAAGTCGAGTAGGTGAGTGTGCTCGAAGATGCTGTTTACCAGTACGCAGTCTTGAAGGTTGTACTTAGCGAGTGAGGGTTTATCGAACTCAAACATTCGGTTTATCTCATCCATACGGTCATGAACGTTATGGATGTCTTTGCCTTCCCCAAGCAGCTCTTGCGATACCGACTCAAGAGACCAAGAACGGAAGTGGTAGGTCGCTGTCTTGAGCATATCAATACCATCCAAGACAACGCGCCCCGGAATCGTGATAAAACCTTGCTGATTTTGAGCAGAACTGCGGAAAAAGCTCGGTTGGTTGTCTCTGCCGATGTTGAGCTTCACTTCGTTCCATTCTGAACGTTTGTGCAGCAGCCTAAAATCGAAGTCGATAACATTCCAGCCAATGATGATGTCAGGATCAAATTCAGAGAACCAAGCTATCATGGCTTCAAGTAGCGCTTTCTCGTTGGCAACCCATTGGATATTGGTTTCAGCTTGTTGTGCTTCGCCGACCATGATTACTTGGCTGTCCATCGGGCTGTCTAGGCCAATTGAATAAAGCACGCCTTTTTCCGAACACTCAATATCAAGCGAGACCACAGATAGACTGGGTAAGTAATCACCTGCTCGGCATTTTGCGTTTGAGACTCGACGATGCTGATTTTTTTGCACAGCAGATCCGGTGAACTCAATACTTCCCTTGATAAAACGTTCCATCAAGAATCGATCGGCGAGTCGAATATCGCTTTCAAAGGTTTGGATTTCTTCGTTGTGAAAGGCTTGCGCTAAACCAAAGCTGCTTCTCGACAGTGAGGTGTAACACGCGGCGAGAGGTGTTTGCTCGAATGTGGCTAATTCTAGAGGCTTAAATTGGCAATCGATCGACTCTTTCGCTGCGATTGCCTGACATGCCTCAACGTCAGATTGAGCGACAAAAAATACCGGTTTTTCATTTTGAATCGTCAGCAGAGTAGGGCCTTGAGGGGTGCTTAACCACAAGTCGATTTGTGTGCGCCCTGAAAAATCTCTTGCTTGTCTTGTGAGTACAAAGCCTTGCTGAATATCCAATGTAGTAACCTATTGAAATGGGGAATCGAATACTACCATCTAGCGACCCTCTGCGCACAAAAGGCAGTAAAAATACTAACTAAATTCTAGTTAGTAGAGGCAAATAACGGGACTCTATAAGCAAATAAGTGAAATTGTCGCGAATGGTTATTCAATGGTATTGAAAATATCTTTATCTTATGTAATTTTATTGGGTGTTGTTTTAACTGGTTGATTTTTAGAAAAAGCTTGTTGTTTTAGTTAGCTTATTTGTTAATAAGTACTTGCTAAAGTTCGTGTTTCAGCACATATTCAACAGAGCTTTTTTTTAGTAATTAAGTTAAGATGTACTCAATGCTGCGATCCACTGTTCCTTTGTTCAATTGTTTCAAACAGATGAAATGACACAGTGGTTGCAGAGCCAATTAATAGTGTGGAGATACAAGTTTGATAAATGTTTTCCTTGTAGATGATCACGAGCTGGTTCGCACAGGGATACGACGTATTATTGAAGACGTCCGTGGAATGAACGTAGCAGGGGAAGCTGAAAGCGGTGAAGATGCTGCAAAATGGTGTCGTACTAACAATACTGACGTTATTTTGATGGATATGAATATGCCTGGTATTGGTGGCTTAGAAGCAACCAAGAAGATCTTGCGTTTCAACCCTGATGTTAAAATCATCGTTTTAACTGTTCATACGGAAAATCCGTTTCCAACTAAAGTGATGCAAGCTGGAGCTGCTGGTTACCTTACTAAAGGGGCTGGTCCGGATGAAATGGTAAATGCAATTCGAGTGGTTAATAGTGGCCAACGATACATTTCACCAGAAATTGCGCAGCAGATGGCTTTGAGCCAATTCTCGCCTGCGTCTGAAAATCCATTCGCAGACTTATCTGAACGTGAACTTCAAATCATGATGATGATTACCAAAGGTCAGAAAGTGACGGATATTTCAGAACAACTCAATCTAAGTCCTAAAACAGTCAACAGTTACCGCTACCGCTTGTTCAGTAAGCTGGATATCAGTGGCGATGTAGAGCTGACGCATTTAGCGATTAGACATGGAATGTTAGACACTGAGACCCTTTAACACTGAGATCGTATAGTGACCAACTTGTTTGACTCAGTCTCATTCCTCAAGACAGTAACAGAGCAGCCCGGCGTTTATCGAATGTATAACGCCGAGGCTGCCGTTATTTACGTCGGTAAAGCTAAGAACCTCAAAAAACGCCTTTCCAGTTATTTCCGTAAAAAAGTCGACAGTGAAAAAACACGCGCTCTAGTTAGTAATATTGACAAGATCGATGTCACTGTAACGCACACGGAAACAGAAGCGCTCATTCTTGAGCACAACTACATCAAGCAGTACTTGCCTAAATACAACGTACTTTTGCGTGATGATAAGTCGTACCCTTATATTTTTATTAGCGGTCACAAGCATCCTCGTTTGTCGATGCACCGTGGTGCTAAGAAGAAAAAGGGCGAATACTTTGGTCCTTACCCTGATTCCGGCGCTGTGCGTGAGACGCTACACCTAATCCAAAAGATTTTCCCTGCCCGCCAGTGTGAAGATACGGTTTATGCCAATAGAACGCGCCCGTGTTTGATGTATCAGATTGGTCGTTGTGCTGCGCCATGTGTTAGCTCAATCATCTCTGATGAAGAGTACAGTGAACTTATCGACTACGTTCGTCTGTTCCTGCAAGGGAAAGACAAATTAGTCCTTGAGACGCTCATCGACAAAATGGACAAGGCAAGCCGTGAGCTTCGTTTTGAACAAGCTGCCGCTTTCCGTGATCAAATCCAAGCGATTCGACGTGTGCAAGAACAACAATACGTATCTGACGATTCAATGGAAGATATGGACGTGTTGGGATTTGCTCAAGAGAATGGCGTAGCGTGTATTCATATCTTGATGATTCGCCAAGGCAAGGTTTTAGGCAGTAGAAGCCATTTCCCTAAAATTCCCAACAATACGGTGCGAGAAGAGGTCTTTTCGAGCTTTTTAAGCCAATACTATCTTGCGCATAGTGAAGCGAGAACCATCCCAACCCGTTTGATTCTCAATGCCGATTTGATGGAAGATGTCACACCGATTCAAGAAGCCTTGTGTGAAGTAGCGGGTCGTAAGATTCACTTCAATACCAACCCTTCAGGTACTCGAGGTCGTTACCTTAAATTGTCTAATACCAATGCATTGACGGCTATTACCACCAAGATTAATCACAAGATGACGATTAATCAGCGCTTCAAAGAGCTCCAAGAAGTGCTGTCGATGGATGCTATCAAGCGCATGGAATGTTTTGATATCAGTCATACCATGGGTGAAAGCACGATTGCGTCGTGTGTGGTGTTCAATCAAGAAGGCCCGGTTAAACCAGAGTACCGTCGTTACAACATCACCGGCATTACAGGTGGCGATGATTATGCAGCGATGGCTCAGGCGCTTGAGAGACGTTATTCGAAGCAACTCGATGTCGACAAGATCCCAGACATCATCTTTATCGATGGTGGTAAAGGTCAGCTAAACCGCGCTCATGAGATCATTTCTCAATATTGGGGTGATTGGCCGTTTAGACCAAGAATGATGGGTATTGCGAAAGGCGTGACGCGTAAACCGGGTTTAGAAACTTTGGTAACCCTTGAAGGTGAAGAGTTTAATTTACCTAGCGATGCACCAGCGCTGCATCTTATCCAGCACATTCGTGATGAGAGCCATAATCATGCGATTGCAGGGCACAGGGCGAAACGTGGTAAAACGCGCAGAACCAGCGCTTTGGAAGGAATTGAAGGGGTAGGACCTAAACGTCGTCAAGCTTTGCTGAAATATATGGGTGGCTTACAAGAACTTAAGCGTGCAACTGTCGAAGAAATAGCCAAAGTGCCGGGCATTAGTCATTCTTTGGCAGAAAACATTTATCAAGCATTGAAACAATAGTAAAAATCCCGCACCATTAAAGCGCAATTAATAAGAGCCCAATAATATGCGTTTGAATATACCTAACATTTTGTCCTTACTGAGACTATTTTTGATCCCAGTATTCGTTGTCGTTTTCTATCTACCTTATCAATGGGCTCCTTTCGCTGCTGCGATGGTGTTTTGGGTAGCCGGTTTCACTGATTGGCTAGATGGCATGCTAGCTCGTAAGTTAGGGCAAACGTCTCGCTTCGGTGCCTTCATTGACCCTGTGGCTGACAAAGTGTTGGTCGCTACGGCTCTTATCCTGATTACAGAGCATTACCACTCTATTTGGATAACTATTCCAGCCGTGACCATGATTGCTCGTGAGATCATCATTTCAGCGCTTCGTGAATGGATGGCTGAAATCGGTAAACGCGCAAGTGTTGCGGTATCTTGGGTTGGTAAAGTCAAAACGGTTTCTCAGATGTTCGCTCTTTGGGTACTTATCTGGAGATACGACGACTGGATGGTGTGGGTAGGTTACATTGCACTGTATGTCGCCACCGTTCTTACTTATTGGTCAATGGCACAATACTTGATGGCTGCCAAAGACGATTTGTTAGACGAAAAACATCATTGATGAAGAAGCGAGCTGAGGCTCGCTTTTTTGATCTTTAACCTAAGGTTAAGTTATCAATAGTGGATATCTAATGTGATATAGATCTCCTTTGAATAACCCGCTCACAGTGTGTTTTGAACATAAAGTCAGCTATTTGGCCTGTTTCGTATGAAATCTATTCAAACGAATTAAAAATACAAAAATAATATTGACTCAATCGTCTGAATCCGTAGAATGCATCCCGTACCCAAGAGGATGGCAATGAGCGATTCGATTGGAGTTACTAAGGCGCCTTGGCAGAGTGGCTATGCAGCGGATTGCAAATCCGTGGACCTCGGTTCGACTCCGGGAGGCGCCTCCATTCTCTCTTTCTTCTAGAAAGAATTTGAATGAAAATGCGATACTAGCT